>JBJPGG010000159.1:0-10694 GCA_048595505.1 Methylococcaceae bacterium | reverse complement strand
AAGTCAATATAAAAACTAGTGCAATCTTCTCTACCAATTATACCTATAGTGATAATGCTGATAGCTCTTATATCCGCTACTGTATGAAATACAGTTTCTTTTAATAGGGGTATAGCTTTATTTGTCCCGCAATGCTGAAGTGCTAAAAGAGAATGACGAACATCATATTTTTTTTTCGATGCTAATTTTTCTAGAAAAAAACTTTCTTCCCACTTTGATTTATGCAAATCGAAGTATTTTTCAATTGAGTCTATACTCATGTATCGAGACGATAATAAAGATGACATAATCTAAAATACAGGGCTTCCAATAAAATCATATTCCCTTATTGCTATGTCAAAACTTTCACTTGGAGATGCGGCTTTACCTAACAAATGCCATGAAACTCTTTCTACCTCATTATTGTTAAGAAATAAATAATTATCTTTTTTTAACTGGTCTTTAACAAACGTTGACAGAGATGTGTAGCCCACCTTTATTTCTATTGCCCAATATTTATGCAAAAAGTCGTACCAGCTGGAAGAGTCTGCTAATTGTTCTTTAGCAGTTTGAGTATTTGTATAAATATCAGACGTTAGATACACAAAAGCATCCGGACTTTGATTGATAAATCCTGAGAAAACAATATCTGGCCAAAATTATTCCCTTGCTTTTTGATAGCATATATAAAAATCTTGATCAGGCCAACTATCAGACCTGGCATCAATAATTTTTTGAGAAATATCACTTATAGCAAAACTCCAATTTCCGTGAAAAAAGGTTTGAACTCTTTTTTCAGCAAGAACTTTTATTTCATTCCATCGCATTTCATGTGCAACTAATTCAATGAGTTCTTGTGGGATGATTCCTTCATTAAGAAGTCCTGGATCAGGTTGATTTAATGCAGTTTCTACACGACTAAGAAAATTACTTTTTAAATTAGAATCATTCCTAAGTAAATCAATTATTGAAAAAAAAGTTGACTCAGCATAGTTAACTCCAAACCCAGCTCTTAGAATACGAGCTGAATTTTCTACCAAAATACCGAGAAGCTCTATTTTCTTTTCAGTCTTCATTTAAAATAACACCTCGATATACTTCCCAATTGAATCAAATCCTGCTTTCTGAAAAGCAGATTCAGCTGCACTTTTTACACTCGTACCAGAAGGTTTATAATGCCCTGAAGCATTATTAATAAACTTACCCCCCCTTTTTCTCAATTAAAATAAAGTTGAACTTTCCATTGACTTGTAATCCAGTATCTGACCTCTTTTACTTTTATGGGAAAGGCTCTTTACACAGTAACTTAAGAAAATTCGCTTTACCAACTACATTAGAACCTTCAGTAACTAACCATCGGAAATTAGCACTTAGATATGATTCTAAGTTTAATGTATCAGCAAATTTAATCAAAACTATATTTGTTTCACCTCCAATATGGGGAATATTATCAAAAAAATCAATTTCCCCCATAAAATATACCGATGAGCCAAATTTGTGATTTGGACTATATCCAGTATAAATAGGGGTTTTTTTACCTTTTTCAGGCGGATACATTTCTAATTCTGCTTTTACATAAAGAAAAGGCATACATTCCCTCCATTTTTTATAAAAATGATTTTATAACGATAATTCCACCATGCTTTTCTACATCAGTATTAAATTCACTTAAAAGTACATCTGGAATTGTAATAATTGGTCCGACACCTGGTTCAGATGCCGCATGATCCATCTGGATAAATAGTTTAAATGAAATTGTCGCTCTAATGATATGGAAGGTTTTTGGCTTAATAAAAAATTCCCAAATTTTTCTGCGTTATCATATTCTCCGCAGCTGATATTGAAATGCCCGATTATAGATGGAATGAAAAAGCAGCAATTCAATTAGCCCATCTAACAGAAGAGGTTAGAAAATGCTCAGTTGGCATTTCTTATATTACATCATTACCAAGAATGCCATCAACAAACGATTTTGCTGCCTACAAAGCAGCTATAAAATATATCAGAAACAGCTATGGCTAAGTATAAAATTAGTAACTCATCAATTGGTTAGTTTAATAATATGCCCAATAGATAACACACACTCCAAGCAGATAAGTTTTTGGTTTTATATTGAGCTGGATTTTGCTTACATCCATATAAACAAAACCAGTCAATAGAATACCGAAAACTTGGCCGCACAGAGTATAAACCTGATAAACTTAGGCTAATTTAATTCAACTCAAGACACAGCAGCATGCCTAAAAAACTATTAAAAAAATACATGCCTGATCCTGAGAAACTTAAGCAACAAAAAAGCCTTCAGTTTCTTGGTGATAGATTACACGAGCCCAATTTGTGGCATTTAAACCGACGATCAGTGTCACTAGCTTTTGCTGTTGGCTTATTTGCTGCCTGGATACCGACACCTGGGCAAATGGCTATTGCTGCAGTTGCAGCCTTTTACTTTAGAGCCAATCTTCCTATCTCCGTAGCTTTGGTCTGGATTACCAACCCTTTAACCATGCCTCCTATGTTCTACTTTGCTTATATTGTGGGTTTATGGTCTTTAGGTAAAGATTCGCCTGACGCTGATTTTGACTTTAATCTAGATAGTATCCTTGCCAGCCTAGGTGAAATTGGTGGCCCCTTTTTATTTGGCTGCCTAATATTAGGCATCATCTCTTCAATAATCGGATATTTTGGTATCCGCATATTTTGGAAATATCATGTTAGTCAACAATGGCTAGCTAGAAAAAAGAGATGAACTGGGCTGCTGTTCCGGGTTCTCCATATGCTGCACCCGGAACATTTCAACTTAAGACAATCAACCCATCTTCCATATGCAATACCCTATCCATTCTTTGCGCTAAATCTGGATCATGGGTAACTACCAAAAAACTGACTTGTAACTCTTGATTTAACTCCTGCATTAGCTGGTATATCTGCTCTGCTGTTTTACTGTCCAGATTACCTGTGGGCTCATCAGCCAATATACACTTAGGACGATTTATTAATGCCCGGGCCACAGCGGCACGCTGCCTTTCACCTCCTGACAATTCACCTGGCTTGTGTTTTATTCTATGCCCTAACCCAACTCTACCTAACAGTTCTGTCGCTTTCTTACGCGCTTGTTTTACTGATTCTCCAGCTATTAACACAGGCATTGCAACATTTTCTAAAATAGTAAACTCACCCAGCAAATGATGAAACTGATAGATAAAGCCTAAAGAACGGTTTCTTAACTTACTTAACTTTGAAGCACTAATAGAATTCAGGTTTTCCCCGTCTAAAACCACTTCTCCAGCAGTCATTTTTTCCAAACCACCTAACAAATGCAATAAGGTACTTTTTCCTGATCCAGAAGCTCCCATAATTGCCACACGCTCACCGGCATAAACGGATAAATCAACACCTTTTAACACATCAACATCCAAGTCACCTTGCTGATATCGTTTTGTCAAATGTTGGCATTGCAAAATCACAGAATCATTCATATCTCAACACCTCTGCTGGATTTACCCTGGAAGCCTGCCAGGCAGGGTATAATGTCGCAAGCAAAGATAAAACAAAAGCAATTCCGGCTATAAAACAGACATCAACCCAAACCAGTTTGGACGGTACATCACTAATGTAATACACATCAGCTGCCATAAACTGAACATCAAAAAAACCTTCAATAGCAGGAATAATCGTTTCAATATTTAAGGCTAAAAGCACGCCGCCTAAAGTCCCTAGAGCCGTTCCCACAATACCTATAATGCCACCTAATACAATAAAAATAACCATAACAGACATATTCGATAAGCCCTGAGTTTTTAAAACAGCAATATCTCCACGTTTATCAGTAACCACCATCACCAGGGTTGAAACAATATTAAATGCTGCCACGGCTACAATTAATAACAAAATAATAAACATCACTCGTTTTTCAGTTTTAATGGCTTTAAAGAAGTTACTATGTGCTTTGGTCCAATCGCTGACACTGTAACGGTTATATAGCTTAACTGCTAAAGTCCGGGTTATTTGTGGCGCATCAAATAAGTCATCAAGTTTTAATCTTAAACCACTGACAGCATCTCCCAAACGAAATAGCTTAGCTGCATCATCAATATGAACTATAGCCATATTGCGATCATATTCATACATACCTACTTGAAAAAAACCGACCACTGTAAAGCGCTTTAATCGAGGTAAAATACCGGCAGGTGTTGAATTGATTTGTGGGCTGATAATAGTTACTTTGTCACCAACCATTACACCTAAGTAGTTAGCTAGCTCTGCACCCAAAACAATACCGAATTCCCCTGCAACCAAATCAGTTAATTTACCAACCTTCATTTTATTGGCTACTTCTGAAACTTTAGGTTCATATTCTGGAATAATACCCCGCAATAAAGTACCACTCACTCGCCTGTCAGCATTGACCATGACTTGTCCACGAACAAAGGGTGCAGAGCCTTCGACATGAGGCATTCCTGTAATTTGTTGCTCTAACTGCCGCCATTCCGTTAACTGTCCATTTCTTCCCGTTATTGTTGTATGTGAGGTCATTCCCAAAATACGCTCACGTAATTCGGCTTCAAATCCATTCATAACCGAGAGTACTACGATCAAAGCAGTCACACCCAATGCAATACCTAACACTGATGTTAGGGTAATAAAGGAAATAAACTGTGTACGTCGTTTAGCACGCGTATATCGCATGCCAATATAAAAAGCTAAAGGTTTAAACATAAAGAATTAATTTAATTCTGTTTACATTGAGAACAAAGACCATACAGATACAAACTATGGTCAGTTAACTCATAACCCAATTGCTTTGCTATATCGTCTTGATGCTTTTCTATCACACTATCAGTAAACTCATCAACCTTCCCACATTTTATACAAACGATATGATCATGGTGAGCCCCATGATTCATTTCAAAAACAGAATTACCACCGTCAAAATGATGTCGCGTTATTAAACCCGCTGCTTCAAACTGTGTTAAAACACGATAAACTGTTGCCAATCCAATTTCTTCTCCTTCACTCAACAAAATTTTATAGACTTTCTCAGCAGACAAGTGTCGATCACTAGTCTGCTTTTCCAGAATTCCCAAAATTTTAACTCGAGGCAATGTAACTTTGAGGCCAACATTTCTTAAATCACTACTTTCCAACAGTAAATCTCCGTCTATAAAAATTGAGTTATTATATATTTAAAAGCCATTTGAGCACATAAGGATGATCTAATTGTAACTTTTTTTGTTTATCTCCGCAGACACTTTTTAAGATTATCTTAAAACATTCCATATTTTTTCTATATACTACAACTCTCTGACAAATAGTACATCAAGAGAATCATGAGAAAATTGCTTTACCCCCTGATTTTTGTAACAAGCATGACTGTGACGTCCTGCTCATCCTTTATGAATAACTTGCCTGGTGTATACTCCCTGGAGATCCAGCAAGGAAATATTATTAATCAGGAAATGATAGATCAACTCCGCCCCAAAATGACTAAACGTCAAGTTCTATATATTATGGGGTCTTCAATGCTAGTCGATGTTTTCCATCAAAAACGCTGGGATTATCTATATTCAGAGCAACCGGGCGGTGAAACTAGAAAACAAAAAAGACTTTCATTATTCTTTCTTGGCGATGAGCTTATAGGTGTCCAAGGTGATTTTAGACCCAGCACATTACCCGTTATCACTGAATCAAATGAATCAACTATTGAGGTACCAAAAAGAGATTTAGAAAAAACCCTCTGGGAAATGATCACAGGTTTATTTAGTGGCGATGATACTCCAACCGAACCAGACCAGGTAAATGATGAGAAAACAATTGAAACACCTACAAGTACAGAGAGCGCAGTGACTCCCACTACCTCTCTGGAACAAGAAAACCCACAACCGCTGGAAGAAACACAGAATTAATAACGTTTATCAGGCTCAAATCATAAACAGCAGCCGTTGACTTATTTTCCCAATAAGTCAATGACACATAAATCAACTACTTTTTAATCGCCCTATTCCGCCTGGCATCCATCGGATTCTGTAATAATGGCCTATAGATCTCCACCCTATCCCCCTGTTCAATAATTTTCTCTAGTCCACAGGCTTTGCCAAAAACCCCAACATTCATTTCTGCCTGATCAATCTCAGGGCAAAGTATTAATATTCCTGATTCATTAATTGCCTGTTGCACAGAAGCCCCATTTACCAGCTGAACGTCAATAACCACTTGTTTACCAGAGACTGCATAAGCCACTTCAGCATTTACACCTAATTCAATCATAGATATTTTTGGCTCGTTCAGTAAAAGAACTTACCATAGTATTGCAAATTTGGTTAAAAACAGCACCAAATGCCAAGCTGGCAAATTTTCCATGCATTTCAAACTCCAGGTTTAAGGAAATTTTACTTGCATCTTCACGTAAAGGCATAAAGTCCCAAACACCCTCTAATGATGAAAAAGGACCATCCAATAAGCTCAAAAACAATTTGCCATGCCCATCACTTCTATTTCGTGTAGCAAATGTTTTGTTAAAGCCTGCTTTGGAGATTTGCAATTCAGCTTCAACAATATCCTTTTCCCTTTTCAATATTTTACTACCACTACACCAAGGCAAAAACTGTGGATAAGACTCAATATCATCAACTATATCAAACATTTGGTTGGCAGAAAACCTTACTAAGGCACTTTTCTGTACAATTGTCATTAAAATATTCCAAGCACATGTAAAAACACCAGAAACACAGATGCCGGCGCCGCATAAGTGATCAAATACTTCCATATTTTATACTGTACTTCTGGTAATTCCAGTTCGTCTTTTACGTGCTTCTGTTGCATTATCCAGCCAGCAAACACTGCGATACAGAACCCACCAATTGGTAACATCAAATTGGCGGTTATATAATCAAGCAAATCAAATATCGTTTTATCAAACAGTTTAAAGTCAGACCAGATGTTAAATGAAAAAGCAACGCTTACACCTAAACTCCAGGTAAAAAAACCACTCACTACACTGGCTTTTTTCCGTGAAAAACCTTTATTTTCAACCATCCAGGCAACAACAGGTTCAATTAATGAAATTGATGAAGTTAAAGCAGCAAAAACAAGTAAAACAAAAAATAAAATACCAAATAACCAACCACCCGTCATATTTCCAAAAGCAATGGGTAATGTTTGAAAAATCAAGCCAGGACCTGAGCCTGGTTCCAATCCATTTGCAAAAACAAGGGGGAAAATTGCAATACCTGCCAGCAAAGCCACAATAGTATCAGCCCCAGCAACAAGCAAAGTAGTTTTAGCAATCGAAACGTCCTTAGGCAGATACGAGCCATAAACCATAATGGCACCCATACCCAGGCCTAAAGTGAAAAATGCATGTCCCATCGCAGTCAATACAGCATCGCTATCAATTTCACTAAAGTCTGGACTAAATAAAAAAGACAAGCCCTGAAAATATGCTTCGCCTGTAGTCATAGCATAGGCCACTAAAACCACTAATAACACTAATAGAGCAGGCATTAATAATTGAACAGCTCTCTCCAATCCACCTCTGACACCACGCATCACCACACTCATGGTTGCAATCATAAACAGTGTATGCCAAAAAACCAACTGCACTGGACTGGCAATCAAACCATCAAAACTTGCTTTTACTTGAGTCGCATCAGCAGAAAAACCACCAAAAATGGCTTTAAACACATAAGCACTGGCCCAACCGGCAATTACACTGTAGTAAGATAAAATTAATACCCCAGCAATTACGCCCATCCAACCCAAGAAATGCCAGTTTTTATTAGCATTAGCTTCAGTAGATAAACTTGTCAGTGTATTTATTGGACTCTGCCTCCCTCGCCGTCCCATCATAGTTTCTGCAATCATAATAGGGATACCTATGGCAATTACACAGCCCAAGTACACGAGAACAAAGGCCCCACCTCCATTTTCACCTGTAATATAAGGGAATTTCCAGATATTACCCAGGCCAACTGCCGAGCCAGTTGCAGCCAAAATATAAGCGAATCGAGATGACCACTCTCCATGAATTGATTTTGTATTTACCATTTTTATGCCTAGTTTCCGAAACTAAATAGTTACAATCATTATCTACGAATCAAGTAAAATACCAAAATAATTCCTTTTCGTCAGTTTAAATAACACTTTTCATTACTATGGCCGGTAAAAAATCAAAAAAAAAGAACAAACAGACAGATAATACGATTGCTAAAAACCGCCATGTAACGCATGAGTTTTTTATTGAAGAACAGTTTGAGGCGGGTTTAGTATTAGAAGGCTGGGAAGTAAAAAGTCTAAGAGATGGCAGAATTCAATTGAAAGAAAGTCATATCGTTATCCATAAAGGCGAAGCCTGGTTATTAGGCGCTCATATATCCCCCTTGCTATCAGCATCTACTCACATTGTCCCCGACCGGGTTCGTCGTAAGAAACTTTTGCTGCACAAACAAGAATTGCATAAATTAATTGGTGGGGTTGAACGCAAAGGCTACACCATTGTACCCCTTTCTATGTATTGGGTAAGAGGGCGAGCAAAGCTTAAAGTAGGCTTAGCCAAAGGTAAAAAATTGCATGATAAACGTGCCGTAGCTAAGGACAGAGATTGGCAGCGTGATAAAGCACGCATTATGAAACATGCTTAAAAAACACTGGATGATTTTAGCATGTATTAAAGTTCTTCCTTGCATTA
The DNA here is from genome assembly GCA_048595505.1 of Methylococcaceae bacterium. Taxonomy (GTDB): domain Bacteria; phylum Pseudomonadota; class Gammaproteobacteria; order Methylococcales; family Methylomonadaceae; genus QPIN01. Next base: position 2,032 of record JBJPGG010000159.1, on the reverse strand, counting down.
GTCCAACGACAATGATATAGATACAGTCGAGGTTGTTTTATTATAACTATGGTTTTAAAAAACAAACCCTTTTATCCTAAAAAAATCAGTTGAGAACGGTTTTTTTAGGTTTATACAATTTTTAGGTTTATACAAAATAAGGAGCAAAAAATGTCTATCGCAAGAGTTACAGAAATTTCTTCAAGTTCTAGTAAAGGTTTTGACGATGCCATTGAAAAAGGCATTAAAAGAGCAGCAAAAACAATTAGGAATATTGAAGGGGCCTGGGTTAAAGATCAAAAAATGGTCATTAAAAAAAATAAAATAACTGAATATCGAGTCATTATGAAAATCAGTTTTGTAATTGATAATTAATCCCCTGAAAAGAATTTTGTAGAGTCTTTATTTGGCTCTACATACCCCCCATATATTGGAAAATAACATTTTATATAAAGTGTTTAAACCCGAATTTACAACCTCATTGCAGTACACCTTCACTCTTTTCTACTCCAATAAAACGCTAACAAACTTCCGGAAATATTGTGCCAAATACTAAATAGGGCACCGGGCAATGCTGCTGTAATAGAAAAATATTTAACCGCTAAAGCCACACTTAAACCAGAATTCTGCATAGCCACCTCTATACACACTGTACGGCATGTACGTGCATCAAATTTAAATAACCAAGGAATTACATACCCTCCAATTAAGCCTAACAAATTATGTAAACAGACTGCTAATAACATGGGTAAAGCTAAACTCTTCAAATTATCATGATTAAGACCCACAATTATGGCAATAATTAACACAATAGAAAATGAAGATAGTAAAGGAAAAACAGCTTGAATCCTTTTTAACCTATGCTTAAAAAAACTATTTAGTAAAGTCCCCAGAAATACAGGAAACAAAACAATAAAAGCAATACTTTTAAGCATTTCTGCTACTGGAACGGGCACGACTTGATTCAGATAAAGAAAGGTTATCGCTGGCATCAAAATTACAGCTAATAATGTTGAAGTGACAGTCATTAAAATAGACAGAGCCACATTACCTTTTGCTAAATAGCAAATAACATTTGAAGCAGTCCCTCCTGCACTAGCACCTACTAATACCATGCCTGTCATTAATTCTATCGGAAGCTCAAGAGTTTTCGATATTGCATAAGCAAAAAGCGGCATCAGTAGAAACTGAATAGCCACTGCACAGACTATAACAAAAGGTTTTTTTATAACCTCTTTAAAGTCATCCCAAGTTAAGGTCATCCCCATACTAAACATGACTAAAGACAGCAACGGCACAATAATACTTTTATATGATGAAAAAAGCTCTGGGTACATAAAAGCAATGCCCGAAAGAATAATGGACCAGACAGGAAATAAATGAACGATTCTGAGAATCATCTGCTTTGAGGCTCTACAATTTTTCCATTAACATCCAGATTTTCAACCAATCTAAAATGACTAATGTTTGCAGGTTTTAAATTTAACAAAACAAATATTTCCTTAATAGCCATCAATTTGATTTTTTCAGTATTAACACCCATCTTTAATTTGAAGAATGTATTTTTTTTACCTGTTGGATAAGCACTCATAATCGAAATCATTTGTTCTTCAATCGCTGCATTAGCTCGTTGCAAAGCTTCTTTTGTTTGTTCGCTTAAACCCGCAACAAATTGATGCTTACTTTTATTTCCTTCTAAATCAGAATTATTGATTGGTAAACGCGATTTATTGCGCATTTCACCCAGGCGACTACTTTTTCCAGAGCCCACTAGCAATCACAGCTTTCTCATAAAAAATTCACTTGCTTTAACATAGAAATTAGTGTGTCAGGCGAGTCAGTAAATTTTTCAATAGTGGCTTGGAAATTGTTTATTCCTTTTTTACTCCATCGTATTAGGTTCATACAAAAGCTAACGGTGTCCGTAATAATGGGTAGGGCAACCAATATTAATCAAGATAGAGGTACAAGGATGACAGCCAAGGCAGGAATTTCAAAATTCAGTCATTAAAAATAAGCTGTATTTAGGGTGATTTCCCGGGACGGAAAGCGA
>JBJPGG010000158.1:0-2965 GCA_048595505.1 Methylococcaceae bacterium | reverse complement strand
GAACTACACAATATAATGAAGAAATATTTGGCAGTTCTTAATAATATATATCTTAGAACATCTCCACCAAATTTCATCAAATTCCGTGATGGGGTGTGCAGAATCAGCTTTTTGCTCGTTGATTTGACATGGAATGACCCTCATGTTAAAAAAAATATAGTTCAGACCATAAGTTTTACTTTGGCATCAAACACCTCCTTTTTTTGACTTAATTTTTAAAATGTATAAAAAAAAAAAACGCAAGCAAAGGAATATTAAAATTTCGCCCTTTGTCTTTGACCGGAAAACTTCATCGAGTAAATCGAGGCTTCAAAAACCAGATTTACCATTAGGTTGGATGGGCGTCTCATTTCAATTACCATCCAGCGGTCGAAGTTATTTTCAGCCTCAATTAGGCGGACGTCAGCATTGTTGATCATCCGTCGGGCCATCTCTTTTGTAAACTTAATAAAACATAACATCGGCTGATAAATAGCGCATTCTGATAATCCCGCTTAGCATCGATCACTAACTCAGTTAATAGATGATTGCATTACGTCTCCTCCAAGCCGTCCTCCGGGCTTCGACGACGTCAGCAACATCGTCATCATCGCAGTTGACAATTCATCGATTTTAAGGCATTTCATGATTGCCGCAGTGGTTAAAAGCTCCCCCTTCCCAAAACACTGGGAAAATGGTCAATTATGAGACAACGATGTGGGCATTAAGGATATATTTAAGAACTTATTAATTTCTCTTAACCGATGGTCTCGAAAGGGGTTTGGCGACGCTATTAAAGGTCTGCGAAGGCTCGAAGCACCATTACAACCATTCTTCGAATAACTCCACAAATTACGGAATCGCCTCAAAAACCGAAAAGCTGTTAATTGTCAAACTCCCGAATAAAAATACAGACCGAAGCACTTCCAAAATGGCGTATATGTCCACTTATAATGATGTTTGTCTGCAAAATGTAAGTTCATCAATCCAAAAGTTTTTTTTCCCTGAATAAAAAGGTATGTGAGTTTTCTGAGCTTTAATTCGTTCATCCCCCAAGCTATATTTGCAGTGACGTCATCGTTTTTCTATCGAATGACGTCACGAATATGTAGATGTCACATAACAGATGTCATCGTGTTTTGTGGATGGCTGTTACTTGCCTGCTGCTGTTTTTGCTGAGCATAGCTCCGATCGTTAAAGAGCAATAATAAACGCTCGGGCTCGGCTATACTTTTTTGTATACATTAAATACAAATGCCGGCTTTATCTATAAGAAATTCTCCGAGAGAATAATTCCAAGTAAAAAAGCTGATTTTTATGAACCTTATTTTGTCCAAGCGCATTTTACTGAGTAAAAAAACAGGGTTTATGAAGTATGAACCTGCCTTTAATACCTTATTTTGTCAGTGTATTTTCCCAGTGAAAAATTTGGATCCTATAAAGTATGAACCTGCCCTTAATACCTTATTATGTCCGAGTGTATTTTCCCAGTGAAAAATTTGGATCCTATGAAGTATGAACCTGCCTTTAATACCTTATTTTGTCCGAGTGTATTTTCCCAGTGAAAAAGCTGGATCCTATGAAGTATGAACCTGCCTTTAATGCCTTATTTTATCCGAGCCTATTTTCCGGCCTTTAATACCTTATATCTTGTGACAGATGGCTTAGCAAGAGTCAACGTCTTGTTTGCTTTCAGCGGAGTGAATGTGTGGGCCCATCTAACGCATGACAGATTCTCTTAGCTACCCAACAGCGAGATCTGAGGTGATTCAATATTTTTAGAACAACATTGCGTAGAATGTCTCATAAGTCGATCAGGACAACAAGTCCAAGGATAGTTCTTGGAAGTCGTCTAGGATAGAACGGCAGAAACAATGATCGAAGTAATCATCCGACAAACCCAAGGATAGTTCTTGGAACAAGGATAGAACGGCAGAAACAATGATCGAAGTAATCATCCGACAAGTCCAAGGATAGTTCTTGGAAGTCGTCTAGGATAGAACGGCAGAAACAATGATCGAAGTAATCATCCGACAAGTCCAAGGAGAGTTATTGGAAGTCGTCTAGGATAGAACAGCAGAAACAATGATCGAAGTAATCATCCGACAAGTCCAAGGAGAATAATTGGAAGTCGTCTAGGATAGAACGGCAGAAACAATGATCTAAGTAATCATCCGACAAACCCAAGGATAGTTATTGGAAGTCGTCTAGGATAGAACGGCAGAAACAATGATCGAAGTAATCATCCGACAAACCCAAGGAAAGTTCCTGGAAGTCGTCCAGGATAGAACGGCAGAAACAATGATCGAAGTAATCATCCGACAAGTCCAAGGAGAGTTCTTGGAAGTCGTCTAGGATAGAACGACAGAAACAATGATCGAAGTAATCATCCGACAAACCCAAGGATAGTTCTTGGAAGTCGTCTAGGATAGAACGGCAGAAACAATGATCGAAGTAATCATCCGACAAGTCCAAGGAGAGTTCTTGGAAGTCGTCTAGGATAGAACGGCAGAAACAATGATCGAAGTAATCATCCGACAAACCCAAGGATAGTTCTTGGAAGTCGTCTAGGATAGAACCAGCTAAAACAATGATCGAAGTAATCATCCGACAAGTCCAAGGAGAGTTCTTGGAAGTCGTCTAGGATAGAACGGCAGAAACAATGATCGAAGTAATCATCCGACAAGTCCAAGGAGAGTTATTGGAAGTCGTCTAGGATAGAACGGCAGAAACAATGATCGAAGTAATCATCCGACAAACCCAAGGATAGTTCTTGGAAGTCGTCTAGGATAGAACGGCAGAAACAATGATCGAAGTAATCATCCGACAAGTCCAAGGAGAGTAATTGGAAGTCGTCTAGGATAGAACGGCAGAAACAATGATCGAAGTAATCATCCGACAAACCCAAGGATAGTTCCTGGAAGTCGTCTAGGATAGAACGGCAGAAACAATGATCGAAGTAATCATCCGACAAGTCCAAGGAGAG
>JBJPGG010000157.1:0-13142 GCA_048595505.1 Methylococcaceae bacterium | reverse complement strand
TATCGCAGTGATGCGCCTGCCATTAATTCCGGCACACCAGGGAATGCTCTTCCGGCAGTGGCTTCAAAAGTATTGGCCGTGATTAACAGGTTATCTTCAATTTCACTGTCTATATAGCTAAATGACCCATAAACACTCCAGTTTTGAACGAAACGCCATGCGGCTTCCAACTCCAACCCTTTGGTTATAGAGTCACCCACATTAGTATTAGTAAAGATGTTGGTGTCAATATCAAACGCAGTGGCAAGTCGATCTTTAAAGTCGACATAATATAGGGTGCCGGAAAAAAAGATATCTTCACCTGTATAACGATAGCCTAATTCCCATGTAGTGGAAGATTCTTCCTCTACGACTACAGGGTTTAAGGTGAAACCAGTGAATTGTCCCTGGGCATTAAAAGAGCCGCCTTGGATCAAATTGTGATAGACCGAGTCATGGGGTATTTTAAAATTTTCCGCGCGACTGATAAAAACTTGTTGTTTATCGGTAAATTGAAAACTTATGCCGGCATTAGGTAAAAACCTGGAATAGGTTCGTTTAATGTTGTAATCAGCTGGACTACCCGTACTGGCTTTGTTAAAAGAATCCTGTGAGATTTTCGTATAGCGCAGTCCGACTGACAACACCAGTTTATCATCTAGAAAGCTGATATCATCCTGAGCAAAAATTGATTGAGAATAATTGCGTGTTACAAACTCTTCCCCTTGATAATAAGAGCCATCCTGATTCCTCAAGTATTTTGATTTGTCGTCAAACCAAACGCTGGCACTATCGCCATTTGCATCAAATGTGACGGCTGGTTTTGTCCAACCTTGACGAGAGAATTCATACCAATAACCCGCCATTAAACGATGATTGGCAATTTCACCCCGTAATCGTGCAGTAACTCCGGGACGATAAGTTTCTGTTAAACTGCTACTAGAGATCATAATGGTGTCAAGGGTGTCGCCATCATTATTAATATCACGAACACCGCCACCAAAGCTATTAGCGCCATTACCTTCTGACAGAAGATTAAGCTGATTGCCACCTGTTCCATAGCCATAACTGAAATAGGGATCTATCTCCAAACGTAGATTTGATGATAGTTGAAATCGACCATGCAGAGTAGCGAGAGCTGTTCGATAAGGATTAAAACGGAGCTTGTAGAAACTATCCGGTGGCGTTTCAATTTGTGCGGTACCATTAACGCCAACCAGATGTTGCGGCGCTTTAGTCCCAAAATCAGCATCACGACCTAGCGTGTTGATTTGGTCTAAAGTTAAACTCCGCAAATGGTGATTGAATTTTTCATTATATAAAACACCGATAGTAATGCTACTATTCGAACTTAGATTAAACACGCTTTTAAAATCAACATGTTTCCGGTCAGCGTCACCTTGACCTTTCCATTTCTTTGTTCCAGCGTTGGATAGGGAAAGAAAGGCTTTGAAAAATCCATCGCCTAAATATCCCGTGTCAAGACGTAAATAGCTTTTGTAGGAATTATATGCACCATAACTTTGTTGCGCCCGAATTAGAAAATCATCAGCGGGTTGGGTTGTTACAATATTTATTGATCCACCAGACGCGGCTACCATCGGTGCATCCGTGTTATTACCACCTTGAATAATAGAAATTTCTTCTACATTTTCCAAGTCAACTAGTTGTTCGGGATAGACCTCAAAATTGCTAACATCATTAACTGGAGCACCGTCAACACTGACACCAATTTGGTTGTCGTTAAATCCTCTCATGCGTAATCCACCACCGAACAACCCACTAGCATCACGGCTATAAACATTGACCCCCGGCACTAGATCCATCGTCTGGTAGAAATTATTTTGTGTATTTTTTTGTTCAATTGCGGCACGGGTAATAATGCTGCGCGCTCGGGGGGCAGATAGTGGTATCATAAAGCCATGCCCCGGAGGGTCTATAGGTTCAACCAGCATTGTGTCAAGCGTGAGGATCTCTTCTTTTTCAAGAGTGCTATTATTATCATGAGTGGAAGTGACTTGGTCATCGGCTTGAATCTGTGCCTGAGTCAAAATAATTAGTAAAAATGCGTAATTTACTTTGTGAACGAAAACATGTAAGATGGAACTCACCTCCTTTCTTTCTTTGGCTTAAATAATGCATGATATTTATTGTACGTTCATAATAGTATCCTTGTCTATAGTAAATAGCTTGCTGCGAAAATCATTATTGAAAAAGATTGCTATTACTAGTGCTTTCCGAATACTGGGCTGTTTCTCTAGCGCAAAGAATGATTCGTACCTAAATAAATTACTTTCTTGCTAATATACACTGTAACATAAAAATTACCTTGGTGACTATACTTTGTTCATTGCACCAGCGAGGAACAAAGACGGAGCCTATGAGTTGATCAAATGTTACAGTCTTGGAAAGCATCAAGAAAAAAGTTGTTAAGGAATAATTGGACTTGATCAGAGGCTCCTTAAACACCCCCTTATACAGAGGCGGCCCATCTCTCATGCTAATCAGAATCTTTTTTAAAGCAGCTCGGTTCCGATTCAGGGGGCCGGGGGGGGGTAAATACAAACCATGTTCATGTTCTTATGAGAATGAGTATTGATTCAAGATAGAAAAGCCTCGTCATGATAATTAAAATCTCATCCGCTGCCCTTGTATTGAGCATCATCATGCTGGGTTCAACAAGGTCTGTATTAGCCTGGGATGCTACTAGGGATACTACTAATCAATCCCCTTCCAATCTGAATCCTGATCTCTATTTTAGTTCCCTCTCTATTGAGCATGGGTTGTCACACAGCCGTGTAGATGCGATGGTTCAGGATGATGATGGCTTTATCTGGTTTGGAACCTATGATGGATTGAATCGCTATGATGGTTACAACTTTCTCTCATTTAAACACAACCGAGATGATGCCAATAGTTTGAGTAATAATCTCATTAATTCGCTCTTTAAAGACCGGGATGGGATGATCTGGATTGGAACCGCTGGTAGTGGGGTTGATAAATTTGACCCTACAACGGAAACATTTACTCACTATCGGCACGACCCCAACAACGCCAACAGCCTGAGTGGAAATATCATCACCGAAAACTCTATTATTCAGGATTCCGCAGGCTATATCTGGGTTGCAACGAAATCCAAAGGTTTGAACCGATTGGATCCAAGAACAGAAATCTTTATTCATTTTCGACACAACCCTGATGATCCAAATAGTCTCGGCAGTGATAAAACCCACACGGTTTATGAAGATGCAAACTCAGGTCTGTTGTGGGTAGGTACAAGAGATGCAGGGCTCAATAGTATAAACCTGAAAGCACACAAAATTACACGTTACCCACATGCGCCGGATAACCCCAATAGCCTGAGTGGCAATGATGTTTCATCAATTAGTGGAAACAATAAAACGCTCTGGATTGCAACTCGAAAAACCGGGCTAAATTCCTTTAGTCTGGAAACAGAAACTTTTACCCATTATCAAATTTTTCCGGATGATCTTGATACCCAAGATATTAACGACCTAAACGTTATTTTTAAGGACTCAACAGGTATACTGTGGATAGGCACATCTGGCGGCGGTCTGCTAAGATTTGACCCAGCCAGTCAACTATTTTCGAGCTATAAACGTAATACCTTAGCCCCGCAAGGTAGATTACCAAACGATTGGGTGAAAAGCATCTTTGAGGACAAGTCAGGGCTGTTTTTTGTCGGTACCAGCGGCGGTGGTATCAGTAAATTTGACGGCAGACCACCTAAATTCACTCATTTCAAGCCTGAACCAGGCAATTCTGACAGCCTGAATGATACCTATGTATTATCTGTATTTGAAGATAGCACCGGTAATCTCTGGGTCGGTAACGACCGAGTTGCCAACAAAATTGACCGGAAAACAGGAAAGTTTACTTTTTATAAGAACAACCCGAACAATTCTCACAGCATTTCAACTGGCTCCATCACGGCTGTTCACGAAGATGAGAATGGTACTTTATGGTTTGCCACCCATAATGGCGGACTAAATCGGTATAACCCTAAAACAGGTCAGTTCAAATCCTATTGGGCTGATCCTGATCACCGCGATAGTGTTAAAAATATTTTCCTGACACTTTACCGAGATGCTTCTGGTATCTTTTGGATCGGCACCTTGGGCAACGGGCTAAATCGATTTGATCCAGAAACGAAACAGTTTCAATTTTATTTACATGACCCGAATGATCCTCAGAGTTTGAGTGACAATTATGTGTATGCTATCTTTGCAGACCATGAAGGTATACTATGGCTGGGTACCAAACATGGTGGTTTAAACCGATTTGACCCCAAAACTAGACAGATAAAGCGTTATCAACATAATCCAAATATCCCCAACAGTGTAGGCGGAAGCAATGTCACTTCGATTTATGAAGATAAGCACAGAACCCTGTGGATTGGCACCTCAGGTGGTCTCAGTAAATTTGATCGCAACACAGAAACTTTCAGCCACTATACCGAAAAACAGGGCTTGCCCAATAATCAGGTTCAAGGGATATTAGCTGACGAGGCCGGTAATTTGTGGTTAAGCACCTACAGAGGTCTGTCAAAATTTGACCCCAAGGCGGAAACTTTTAGAAACTATACTCATCACGATGGTTTGCAAAGTAATATTTTCAACCGATTCGGGGTTCATCACAAAAGCCAAAGCGGTGAAATGTTTTTTGGTGGTATCAACGGCTTCAACGCCTTTTATCCAGACCAGATCAAAGATAACCCTTTTGTACCCCCCGTAATGTTGACTGAGTTTCAACTCTTTAACAAAGCCGTCGTTATTGGAGGGAACTCCCCCTTACAAAAACCGATTAGCCAGACAGAGAAGTTGACCTTATCCCACCAACAGAACATTTTCTCTCTGAGTTTTTCTGCATTAGATTTCATGGCTCCGGAGATAAACAAGTATCGCTATAAACTGGAAGGGTTTGAACAACAATGGATTGAAACCAACAGCAAACGGCGTTATGCCACCTATACTAATCTTGCTCCGGGTGACTACAGATTTCGGGTGCAGGGATCAAGTAGAGATGGCATCTGGAACAGGACGGGGGTAGCACTCGACATTAGCATCATACCACCTTGGTGGGAAACCAGTTGGTTTCGCTTACTGGCAACGGTTCTATTTTTGGTTTTTCTGATAGGTTTTAGTCTCAGGCAACAGCAGCAAACAAGACGCCGTGAATGCCTGCTTAAAGACAGGGTAAAAGATCGCACCCATGATCTGGTCCTACTAAATGAAAAATTAGCTGACAGTAGCCGGGATAAAAGCGATCTTTTAATTGAATTACAGCGCGTTAACGACGATCAAAAAAGCTTTAGCTATTCTGTATCACACGATTTGCGCCAACCCTTAAGAGCCATTAATGGGTTTTCTGAAGCACTGCTGGAAGACTATTATGACTCATTTGATGAGATGGGACGCGATTACCTGGGTCGTATCCGTAATGCTAGTATGCGAATGGGGGAGCTCATCAACAGTTTGTTAATATTATCACGTCTTTCACGTCAGGCAATGGACAAAAAAATCGTTTTACTGGACAAAATTGCACACAGTGAAATAAAAAATTTACCGGATCGGAATCAGCGCAAGCACACCAAGTTTATTGTCCAGAAAGATATGCAAGTTAAGGGTGATCCCGGTCTACTCAGAGTCATGCTGACGAATCTGATTGCTAACGCCTGGAAATATACACAAGGCAAAGATCAGACAAAAATTGAATTCGGCGTCACTCTTGAGGAAGGCCAACAGGTATTTTATATTCGCGATAATGGTGTTGGTTTTGATATGCAATTTTCTGATAAACTGTTTGGAGAATTTCAGCGTTTACACGCTGATCGCGATTATGAGGGCATTGGCATTGGCTTGGCGACGGTAAAACGTATTATTGTACGCCACGGTGGCAAGATATGGGCTGAGAGCAAGGTTAACGAAGGTGCTACCTTCTTTTTTACGCTCAATTAAGCCAACTATTGCAAAGAAATAAACTCTCCACGTTTTAGTGCGTAACTTGTTGTGATGAGCTGGTAGTCCGTCAATATTGATTTGATGGGTAAAGTAATTTCAAAAACTCCGTCATTCCCGAATTTTCTTATTTTTGCAATTCAATGTTGAATTCGCTTATAATGACATACAGTTTACTTCACCCTAAATAAATTCAGTTAAATCACGGTTTCTAGCACAAGCCATTGATTCCACAGCACGTCAAAAAAATGCCCGCTTAACCGACGCTGTCAATCCTGGACGGATTAATAGTCTGCGGTAGGCGAAGGGAGCTGAAATTTTTTTACCGAAGAGCCGTAAAGCCATTGCGGGAGGCTTGACGGAGCGAATTTTGTGCGTAGTCGAGGTGGACGCAAGGCGGCCGCGGCTCATTGGTTCCCCGCGGGGTGAATCGATTTTTGTGACATGGAGTCCCAAAATCTATCATGAGGTGAGCTGATAGGTAAAGCCAATATTTTATTAAAGCACTGTGAAACCAATGCCTTGCAATATAATTCTGTTCTCAACTGATTTTTTTAGGTTCATGAATAATGGCATAGTTTTTTCTGCGTCTAAATCGTAACAACTAAACATCAGAGCTTCTTAAAAAACTATCCTTAAATTTTAGGACAACTTTCAATTATGACGTGTAAAACGATATTATTGGTTGAAAATAACCCCGATGATCAGCTATTGACCATCAGAGCACTTAAAAAAAATAACCTTAAAAACCATATTGTGCTTGTAGAAGATGGGCGTGAGGCTCTGGACTACCTGTTTGGAGAAGGGAAATATGAGGATAGGGATGTGTCGGATATGCCGACAGTCATCTTGCTTGACCTCAAACTACCGAAAATTAATGGATTGGGTGTTTTAAAACAGGTACGGGAACATGAACGCACAAAACTGATACCAGTTGTGATACTGACCTCATCAATAGAAGAGTCTGATCTTATTGATAGCTATAACATCGGTGCTAACAGTTTTATATCCAAACCAGTTGATTCTAAAGACTTCATTAAGGCGGTGAGCCAGTTGGAACTTTACTGGACTGTACACAACAAAGTAATTCATCAGTGAAAAGGGAACAAATTAAACACATCCGAGTTCTGATTATAGAGGATTCTGAAGATGATGTAATATTGCTTGTCCATAAGCTTCAAGCTAGTGGTTACAAGGTCACTTTTGAACATGTAGAGACAGATATCGCACTGCGATTAGCATTGCAGAATGATACTTGGGATATCGTTCTTGCTGACCATAGCCTGCCAAACTTCAATTCGGACATAGCACTTAAAATTGTTCAGGAAATGTTTCCTGAATTACCCTTTATTATTGTTTCGGGAGAAATTGGTGAAGATCATGCCGTGGATGCAATGCTTTTAGGAGTATCCGATTATGTCATGAAAGATAATCTGAAACGGCTGTTTCCAGCCATAGAAAGGGAATTGTATGTAGCTAAAACTCGCCGTTTACAACGCGCCAATGAATCCGCATTACAACATATGGCCTTCAATGATGCCTTGACAGGTTTACTAAACCGTCGGGGATTTATCAAACATTTTGACTATTTGCTAAAAAACATGGATAACAATCAATCGAACCATGTTTTGTGTTACCTACACTTCGAACAGTACAAAGTACTGAGTGATGTCTGTGGGCAGGCGGCAACGGATAAACTGATCACAAAAATTACAAGAATTATTTCCAAGCGATTACGCAAACAGGATTCTCTGGCCTGGTTAGATGGAGGCTATTTTGTAGCTCTGTTGTTGGATTGTAGCTCTGATAAAGCATTAAAGTTGATGGAGAGTTTGTGTTCTGCGGTTGAAATGACAGAGTTTCAGAACGATGAAAATAGGTCTTTTTGCTTAGGCATGAGTATTGGAGTCGTTACCTTTAACAATAATAGTGAGAACACTTACAAGCTGATGAATGTTGCTAATGAAGCCTGTGTTTTTGCCAGTGAAGAAGGGGGAAATCGGGTTCATCTGGTAAGACAGAATGATATTGCAATAACCCAGCGTTTGGAAGAAACACAGTGGGTGTCAAGAATTCATAATGCACTGAATAAAGACCTGTTTGTAATAGCCAGGCAAAAGATACATTCATTGAAAAATAATTCTGAGGGGGCACATTTTGAAATACTGCTCCGACTAAAAGAAGTTGACACATTGATTTTCCCCGACTCTTTTTTACCAGCTGCGACACATTATAATCTAAGTTCCAGAATTGATCGCTGGGTGATAGAAAAAGTATGTAACTGGTTAGGCGGAACAAGTGTTGACCTGGACAAAATTCACCTTTGCAGTATCAACCTGTCAGCACAGTCAATTAATATCGATGGTTTTAAGGAGTTTATTAAAAAAAAGCTTTCACAGTCCAATATTCCACCGAAAAAAATATGTTTTGAAATAACCGAATCAACCGCCATTATAAATTTTGATAATGCCATTGAATTTATTAATGATTTAAGAAGCATAGGCTGCAGTTTCTCTCTGGATGATTTCGGCAGTGGTTTTTGTTCTTTTTCCTATCTAAAAAAACTACCTGTCGACTTTGTCAAAATTGACGGCGCTTTTGTCAGAGATATTGTTAAAAATGAGTCGGATTTTGCGATGGTTAAAGCGATCAATGATATTGGTAAAATAATGGGTAAAATGACGATAGCGGAGTATGTCGAAACCGACAAAATAGTTTCTATGTTGACAGAATTGGGTATTGATTATGCCCAGGGGGTTGAGATAGGTAAACCTGAACTGATTGAGTTGGATATTTAATAGACGCTGATTTTGAAATAGCTCGCCCACAAAGTTCACCCCCCTACCAACTCCCCATCTTACAACTCAATAATTCAGTCACTACTGGCTGAAAAACCATCGTTGCGCGTAACCGCAATGATGGTTTGGCCTTTGTCCTGACAAAGTTCTCTGAAAATATCAAAGACTATATCGGTATTATTAGAGCTTTGATTTCCTGTCGGTTCATCCCCCACAATCCTAAAAAAATCAGTTGAGTATATCCCTACTAAATAATTTCAGTATAAATTTGACAGATGCCCCCAAATTTTCTCCCTGTTTTTCCCCCCAAACCAACCCGTCAGGTGGTCTTAAAATCGTTCCCTGCAGATATTTTTTCATCGCTTCGCTTAAAATCCGATGCAGCATTGCAAGGGAGTCAACTGCGGAGCAATTGATTTTAAATGATTGAAAAAATCGTTAATTCGCTGGTAAGCCTCTCTGACCGGCGTTTTTCAAGATAGTTGTCGCCTAAAGTTATAAAATTATAAAATTATGCCGCCTTTTTTCCTTCGATTTCCGTTTTTTGGTTTACTGGGTTTAATTTCTAATTTCACCGCTCCAACGATTAGGATTATTTGATTTTGCCTGCTGATAGAGTTCTTTACGATTTTTCAGTATTTCCTCATCTTTGCCTGAATGGCGTTGTTCTGGCGCAAAAAACTTAATCGCACTGTGAAGATGCTCTTTGTTATACCACTTGACAAAGAACTGAACCCAGTCTCGTGCTGCCGTTAATCCTGAAAAAGGCTGTTAGTGTGAAAAAAACACCACCAGACCTCGGTTGTATATGAAAGCCAGAATGCCGTTTGTTACGTTACAGGGCTTGAAAAATACTGGTTCTTGATGTATTTTAGAGAGAAATAAAAAACAAGAATATTACACTAAAAACCTGTCAAGTGATTTTTTTATTATTTCTGCTGAGTAATTACAAATAAACCAGTATTTGATATTTTAGAAACTTAAATGAAAACTAATTTTTTACATTTTGTTACTACTCAGCTTTCTCAATGGTGGTCTAAAGATTCAACGGTTAGCGAGTCAATTACCAACTTAAGCTTTAGCTATATCGTGAAATATTCTGGGAATGCCAATAGTTCAGATTCTTTACCAATGTTGATAGCCTTACATGGTGATGGTGATACAGTAAACAGTTTTTATCAAACAGCACTAGATAAATTTAATACTGAAGTACGCATTGTTTTAGTTACTGCTCCTATTTTGCATGATATGGGCAATGTCTGGCCATATTCTGCAGATCAATTTACTAAATATGGCAAAATTTTCAGCCAGTTCATAGACACACTTGCAATTAACTACCCTACGGTAAACAAACCTATTCTCCTAGGTTTCTCCGGAGGTGGTACTATGGCTTATTATCAAGCCGTAATGCATGGTGATTGTTATTCTTATATTTTTCCTATATCTGGTCTATTATTTAAAGAACAACTGGGCTGGAAATTTTCTAATCCCAGTGCAGAAGTATATGCTTACCACGGAAAAGCTGATGAAGTAGTTTCTTTTGCAGCGGGAATAAAGGCATTTAATCTGTTAAAACAGAAAGGCGTTAAGGTTAGTTTCACTGAATTTGAAAGTGGTCACCATGGATTATTTGCCGAAATGAAGTTAGAAATCACCCAAGCAGTTGAAAAGAAATTAGACCCTATTTAAAGAATCATATTGTATATGATAACTTCTCCTTATTGATGGCATAGGTAATATGCTAAGATTTCATTTAATAACCATTTTTTTCGTATTATGTATCCTTAAAAATGACTACCTCAATACCTTCCTCTATTGATCAACTGTTCCCCCCCCTCTGCGGTCAAAAAACCCATTCCCTTTGCAAAATATCAGCAGGGAATCATTCTTATTATTCTCTTGGAAATGACTACTATATCAACACGCAAGTTCACAACGTACCTGATTCAAACCTGGTACTTTTTAATCAAGATTTAGCACGAGAACTAAATCTTGATATACCTGCATCTGATGCAAAGCTTGAGCAATTAATACTCAAAAATTTTGCTTGGTTTAAATATGCTAACCAGAACTCTGATGGAGCTAAAAATGAAGTATCTAAAACATTTTTTTCAACCCGCTATCAGGACTCGGATGATAAATCAAAAGGAAGTGCATTAGGTGATGGACGTGCAATTTGGGTTGGGGAGATTATTAATAAACTTGAATCAGGGAAACTACAATATTTTGATGTTGTTTTAAAAGGCACCGGCACTACTGAATTAGCATGGTTAAATCATCCCAGGGAAAACCATAAAGATGGTCAGATTAGTCTAACAGAGGCAGTTCATGAGTATATATACAGTTCGGCGGCCAAAGCTAACGGGATAACTGCAGTAGGTGTTTTAGCCGTTATTGAGCTGCCTTTTTATCGTAAGGTTGACAATGAAAAAGCGGCCATTGTTATCCGAGTGGGTAATCATCTGCGGTTTGCCCATTATTGCTATTTTGCTGACAATTCCACTCAGCTACAAAAACTGTTTGATTACGGTTTGAAACGAAATATGGGACTTAGTTTAACCCATTCTGTCAATGCCAAAGATGTACAGAACTATCTGGATTTCATTGTTTCCAATTTAGCGACAGATGCAGCAATTTATTTTGATGTTCATGCAATCCATGGTTCTCCAACTTTTGGAAATATTACTTCTTGTGGTGGCACTATTGATTTCGCAACCTTTGTATTTACGGATGCCCATCATAGTAATTATAGTTATATGTCAGACGGAGCAAACTTACTGGGTGGTGAATGGGGGCAAACTGAGCAGTTTTTTAATTTATTTAGTAGCCTGATAAAAACCCTTAAAAGAAGCCGTTTTGGATATGAATCAGAAATATTACCTGTTGAGTTTTTTCTTGAGTCTTTTAATGAAAAATTTGAACACGTAGCAAGCTATCGATGGTTAAAAAGAATAGGCTTATCTGAACAAGAAATTGACTCTTTGTCAGTTAAGACTAAAGAATTTTTTTACGAAATTGTAAAAATAATTTATGAATTAAAAGGCTCAAAAAAAATAAAGTTTAATCAAAGAAAAATATATATGGCCGCATTTGAGCCTAGAAAAATTTTATCTGCAACTGCCCGACACATCGAAAACATTAATGACTCCAATATTTTTTGGGAACAACTCTTCAAAGTAAACCGGAATTGGGGAACCTATAAACAAGCAGATGCAAAGCCTTTTATAAAGATCTACCAAAAGTCAATTATTAACATTATAAACGAACTCAAGCCCTCAAAAGAACGCATAGCTATTTGGCAACAACGAAGTAAAGCAATTAGCCTGTCAGAAAGAAACGAACCAGGAGCTGATTTATTTTATGAGTCAGAGCGATTTTTTGCATCAGAAAAAGTATTGCACCAAATCAACTTAGGAAAATCTTGGCGAATTATAAGCAAAACTGCAGAAAAGTCGGCTTCAAAACTGGTCGACCAGGGATTTGTTCCATTGAATCACTTCAAACGCTGCAATTCAACCTAATCTAAGGTGTATTAACTCAGATATGACCTAACAAGAGTCAACAGTGACCGCAGTCTAATACTTCAAAAAACACCATTTCTGAAGAAACATGAAGATTATGGATCAATCGATACAAATTGCTATAAAATATCTTTAAGACATGCCAATCATTATAATAATTTCTTGAATTATAAAGTCAGTTGCATGTAATTTTACTCAGTTAAACACAATATATCAGGAGCAGAAATGCTTAAGAAAATTGTATTAGTCGAAGATGATGATATTATTCGTGAAAACTATACTGAATTACTTGATGATGAAGGTTTTGAAGTAAAGTCCTTTAGAAATAGAGAAGAAGCTATGGCAAGCTTTAGTCAGGAACTTCCTGATATTGCCATTCTTGACATTAGTCTGGAACAAGAACGAGAAGGTGGGTTTCAATTATGCATGTATCTTAGACAAAAATCTCCGATACTGCCTATTTTATTTTTAACCTCTCATGGTAGTGAGATAGATAAAATATCAGGATTTCGACTTGGGGCAGATGACTACCTAACGAAAGATATTAGTATTGAATATTTGATTGTTAGAATAGATGCATTACTCCGTCGTTTCGAAATATTTAAGAATCAGAGTGTAAATACTCAAAATATTGAAAATAATACCAAAAGTCACCAACAAATAGTCATTGACCAGGATAGGCTACTTATCTATTGGAAAGACCAACCGGTTGAACTTACACTCACTCAATTCTGGATTGTTCAGGAATTATTAACAGAACCGCGCCAGGTAAAAACCTACCAACAACTGATGACAGCAGCAAAAATTTATGTTGAACCCAACACAATTACTGCGCATATAAAAACTATCCGCAGCCGATTTAAAAC
>JBJPGG010000156.1:0-7292 GCA_048595505.1 Methylococcaceae bacterium | reverse complement strand
GAGATGTTTTGCCACTGTCGTTCCAGTTGTGGATATAAGCCTATTCTGACTTGTGAAACTAAAAATGGAATGGCAATAATCAACAAAGTGAACCAGCAAATATTACGATACCATTTCAGTAGGCGCTGAAATTTTCCGTCTGGTAATACTCTGATTAAGGCGATAGCGGCAAGAATATTCAGCCAGATAATATGCGGTGCCCCTGGTTCATGCCAGCAAAGTGCCAATGTGATTAAGGCAAAAATCCCCCAATACATATTCCATAATTGACTGATTGCCAGAGCCGCAATCAATACTAGAAATAAATCTAATAATGTCCATTGTGAGATCCAGCTTTCAGGCACATTATCTACCCCACTGGCGGCGAGTAAACGCCACCCAGGAGGGATATTTAATTCAGCTTGAACGTGTTGAAAATTTTGCTCCCAGCCAACTGCACTGATGTTGGAAATCATTCCATTAATGCGACTATCAGCTTCTACCGTGATACTCCCCCTTCTTACTTCTACACCTTGTTTACTGGCATCAGTAGATGTGGTGACTAATTGATTCTGTCCATTGAGTTTAACTTGTCCTACAACGGTTTCAGGGAGTGCATTAAGTCGCCAGCCTTGAGTCATCTTTCCGCTGATGGTATCGGCAACGGTATAAGCTTCGCCATTAAAATCAAGCCAGAGCTGTCTTTTTAAACTTAATTGATTGGGTGCCGGCTCTGGGTCACCTCGTCTAATCACCTTGAAACCCATAGTTTCGCCTTGTTTAATTAGATAAGCAGGCAACTTTCCCCATTGTTTAGGTATGTTAGTTTGGCTGGGGTCTATCGTTTTCAGGTTTTTTATTTCAACAAGGCGTTGAGATGGTTGTGCTTGAAAAGACCATATTTCTGAATCGGGCCATAGTGTATCGTCTACATTAAAAGCTAGTTGCGTTAAAGGTTGTGGATGCCGAGCATTAAGTTCTATATGCCACCGCCCCGGCCTAGCTTGAATGAGTAGACTGCCATCGGGTTCTATCCGGGCAGGTAACGGACTTTGCAAGGAGATGGGAATGAAGTCCGTTAATAAAGCATGATCTAAGCTAATTTCACGCTGGTCACCGGAAACCTCTAACTGCAGATAAGTATTGAGTTGCAGGGGAACATCGTCATAAACTTTTCTAAAAACCTGTAGATCAACCTTATTTTCAACACTTTTAGGTTTTTTTTGCCCTATGTCACTTTGTTTTAGCCAAACCAGACCACCTTTAATTATTGGGTATGGAATGATTTTGTTGTTAATTTTTAATTCAAATAAACCTGTTTGTTGAGGAATAGATAAACTTTCAGGAATTCGATCCCAAATAAAACTACCCTGAATTTTATATGAGCCAACGGGTAGAGTTAGCCCTGGCTTACCTTGTCTGTTTATGACTAATGCGGGGTTTTTATTGACGATTACATTTTGCGGCCAAATTTTTTGATTGCCGGGTAAAGGTACCCAGTCTTCCCTGCTAACTTGCCAGTGACTGATGAAGTCAGCCTTTTTTGAGGTTAATATTAATGATAGTTTTCCTGGCCAGCTACAACGCTTTTGTTGGAAATTATTGTATAAAAAAGGACACTGATAGTGTTGTTCATCTTGTAGTACCCAGTTTACCCAAGGTTTCAGTGGGTCTGGGACTTTATCTTCAGTTAAAGTCGTTGCCAGTGTCACTGTTGATAAAAAACAAAGTGTAAGGAAAACGAATAAACGAGACATAATCAATTCCTGAGCAAGTTCAGATGATCCAATTGTAGCCTTTAAACAGAAAAAGCAGAAACATACTTGACATATATCTCATTAACACTTAAAACGTATCTCTTAAATAATAAAAATTATTAGGTGTGGTCTGTTGACCCAATCCTTAGTACATCATAATTAGAGAGGAAAATATGTCTTTATTAGACACGATCAAAAGTTTATTTTGTAATAATAAATGCGATAAACCTGAAACTGATCTTCAAAACAAGGCGACTGAAATCGTTGAAGATATAGTCGAAAAAGTAGAAGATGTAGTTGAGGATATAGTTGAAAAAGTAGAAGATGCAGTTGAGGGTATAGTTGAAAAAGTTGGAGATATGGTTTCTGCTTCTGAAGATAAAACAGAATCTGGTGCGTCTAAATTACAAATCCCAGAAGATGCTACTCTGAAACGTCATTTTATCTCTGCTTTAAAGGTTGATATAGAATCAGCTATGGCACCACGTCCAACTGACTCTGCGTTACGACGTCATTATGATGCGGCAGTACAAGCAGAACTGGAAAGTTTAATAAGTTAAAGAAAAGTAGGTTTACTTGGTTCCCACGCGGTACCTGGTAACCCATTTCAGGATGCTCCAGCGTTTTATGACTCTGGAGCCGTCAGCTGATGCATTCCCATACTTAGCGTAGGAATGAGAGAAGCGTAATTAACTGAAATATTGGCAGTGATGCTTCGTCTGGAAAGAAACCTAAAAACAGGGCTGTTTATTACAGCTCATTTATCAAACGCTGATAAATACCCCCAAAACCACCATTACTCATAAGTACAAAATGGCTATTGCCAGTTGCTTTCTTTTTTAATTTATTAATAATGGCATCCAGAGTTGTACATATCTCAATATTGTCAGCATATTTTTGTAACTCTGATAAATCCCAATCTAGGTTCTCCGGTTGAAAAATAATTGCAGAATCAGCTAGATTTAAAGATTCAGCAAGGGATTTGCTGTGTATTCCCATACGCATGGTATTGGACCGTGGTTCTACAATAGCGATGATCTGCTCAGTGCCGACTTGTTTGCGTAAACCATCTAATGTGGTTTGAATGGCTGTGGGGTGATGTGCAAAATCATCATAAATCGTGATGCCGTTTATGTTGGCGATGACTTCCATACGGCGCTTAACATTTCTAAATTTCTTTAGAGCATTAATCGCATCAATCGGTAGTATGCCTATATGTTTAGCCGCAACTATAGCAGCGATGGCGTTATTGACATTGTGTTCCCCAGTTAATGACCATTCAACCATACCTTGTTCTTCTCCTTCACAAAGAACCTTAAATTGACTTCCATCTGCTTTAACTAGCATAGCCTGCCATGGCGCATCTTTATTGATAGCTGTTTTAGACACAGGGGTCCAACAGCCCATTTTTAACACATCAGAAATATTGTTATCCGCTTTAGGAGCAATAATTAAACCGTCACCAGGAATGGTTCTAACTAAGTGGTGGAATTGTTTTTTTATAGCATCAAGATCATCAAAAATATCGGCATGATCAAATTCAAGGTTATTTAATATAGCGGTTCTAGGGCGGTAATGAACAAATTTTGAACGTTTATCAAAAAAAGCAGAATCATATTCATCGGCTTCTATTACAAAAAAATCAGATTCGCCTAAACGGGCTGAAAGTCCAAAATTTAACGGAATACCACCAATTAAAAACCCCGAGTTAAAGCCCTGATGTTCTAGAATCCAGGCTAGCATACTGCTAGTTGTCGTTTTTCCATGGGTACCCGCAACACCTAAAACCCATTTATCTTGCAATACATGTTCTGACAACCATTGTGGGCCGGAGATATATTTAAGACCTCTATTTAAAACAGCCTCAACTTCAACATTGCCTCTGGACATGGCATTACCAATCACAATCAAATCAGGCTTACAGTCAAGGTTTTCGGCTTTATAACCATTCATTAACTGTATGCCTTGTTCCTCAAGTTGAGTACTCATTGGAGGGTATACATTTTGATCAGAACCACTTACTTGATAGCCTAATTCTCTGGCGATCAAGGCAAGGCCACCCATGAATGTGCCACAAATCCCTAAAATATGGATATGAAATGGTTTGTCTTGTTTAGTTGTGTTTATACTCATTCTTTTGACTCTTGTCCCTTACTTTTATTCAGTATTTTTGTTATTTTTTTCGTCTTCTTTAGTTTCTTCGCTGGATTCCTCTGCCGTAGTCTCTTGTTCTTTTGCGATTATATCTTCTATGGTTTTAATTATAGTTTTATGTTGAGTCTTTTGAGCTTTTTCTATAACGGATATGTTTTGCTTATCTACAGCATTAACATCTGCACCTGCAGTAATGAGCAAATTAACTAATTCTAAACGACCAAATATCACTGCATCCATTAATGCGGTAGAGCCTAGCTTATCTGTCAAATTAACATTTGCACCATAAGACAGTAGAATACGGGCGACTCGTATGTTGCCATTAAAACTAGCGGCCATCATTGCTGTACGCCCAG
Organism: Methylococcaceae bacterium; assembly: GCA_048595505.1. Lineage (GTDB taxonomy): Bacteria > Pseudomonadota > Gammaproteobacteria > Methylococcales > Methylomonadaceae > QPIN01. The sequence goes on along the minus strand of JBJPGG010000156.1, from coordinate 3,046 downwards.
TTGTTGTTTTTCCATTAACATCAATACCATCAGCTAATAATGATTTGATTCTTTCTGTTTTCCCCAAGATTGCCGCTGAAAACAAATTATCAATATCAGCAGAGAACACCGGAGGGGTAAAAATGATTAGAAGTAAAAACAAACGGTAAGTTTTCATTAAATAAAATGTAAAATGTTTAAACTGATTTACTATTTATAGCTGGTTTATATTTTATTATCGGAAATGTTATTAATAGATGTTGTTGAAAAATATCACCCTATGGATATATGAAAAAATTAACAACTGAATATAAGCCTAAAATAATAGTTGTTGAGTATAATACCCTGAATTGTTATATCATCTAAATATGAGTGAAAAAAATAAAATAATTGTCGAAGCCATTCCAAAATATATTGAGTCGCAATCATCTCCTGATAAAAGCCGTTATGTGTTTGCTTACACCATTACTATTACCAATGTTGGGAGTAAACCTGCAACATTATTAACCAGGCATTGGCTGATTACTGATTCCAATGGCAAAATACAAGAAGTGAAGGGTGATGGGGTAATAGGAGAACAACCTTATTTAAAGCCAGGTCAATCATTTTGTTATACCAGTGGTGCCATGATTGAAACACCTGTAGGTGTCATGCAAGGAAAGTACTTAATGATTTCAGATAGTGGCGATAACTTTAAAGCGTTAATTCCTAAGTTTACTTTGTCTATTCCACGTACCCTACATTAAAAAATCTTTAGATCATGGCTATCTATGCAATTGGTGATATTCAAGGCTGCTTTGATGACTTGCTAAGACTACTGGATGCTATTAAGTTTGATGAGCAAACTGATCAACTCTGGTTTGCAGGAGATTTAGTTAATCGTGGGCCAAAGTCTTTAGAAACTTTACGATTTGTTAAGGCCCTTGGAAACTCTGCAGTTACAGTGCTGGGTAATCATGACTTGCACTTGCTGGCAAGCGCATATAAACAGCGCCAACCTCGAAAGAAAGATTCATTATCTCAAGTACTGCTGGCCTCGGATTGCGATGAACTGCTGGACTGGTTAAGGCGTCGGCCTTTATTTCATTATAATAATGATTTTTGTTTATTACATGCTGGATTGCCGCCACAATGGAATTTTAGCAAAACAAAGAAAATGGCTTTAAAAGCTGAAAAGGTACTTCAGGGAGTAAATTACTTAGATTTTTTTAAAGTTATGTATGGTGATAAGCCGGATATATGGCAAGCTGATTTAAAGGGCTTGAATAAAATACGTTTTATCATTAATTGCTTTACCCGTATCAGATACTGTGATGCTGATGGCCGGTTGGATTTTAAGCAGAATGGCGCGCCAGGTACACAACCCGATCATTTACTTCCCTGGTTTTCAGTACCAGGAAGACAATCAGCTAATATGCGTATTATCTTTGGTCATTGGTCCACATTAGGTTATTATCAGGGACATAACTGCCATGCCATAGATACCGGTTGTCTTTGGGGAGGGCAATTAACTGCAATAGAACTGGGAAAAAAAGTGCAACGGATCAGTCTTGATTGTGCAGGAAATGCAAAGCCAAAGTAAACATCATAGATATTTCTCAGCAGCACCCTGTTAATTTTTATGAAATGACTATACTTACAAAATATAATTATTAAAAAAGGAGTGTTATTTTGTCTGCAAAAATGTTGTATATACTTAATCCCGGCGATAATATTAGTCCATTTGATGTCACCATGGCGGCTGATGCCGGTTTCACCCATATCGTCCCATTTCCTCATGTTAATCCAAATAACGTTAAAGATTTAGTGCAAGATGCTATTTTCGCCCGTCCGCCCAAGAGATTTAATGATACGGGTATTTTCATAGGGGGACGTGATGTGCATATTGCTGCCGATATGGTTAAACAAGCTAAAAAGGCAATGGTTGGGCCGTTTCAGGTTGGTCTTTTTGCAGATCCTAATGGTGCTTATACCACTTCCGCAAGTGTTATTGCATTGGTGCAAAAAGCATTGGAAGAAAAGCATGGAAAAGGTTTAAAAGGACGTAAAGTCGCTGTTTTTGGAACCGGTCCGGTAGGACTATGCTGTTCTATTCTAGCTGCTAAAGAAGGTGCTATTACACGTTTATGTGGTCTTACTGCGGCTGATGATATGGAAAGTGCCAATCGTTTTTGTGAGCGATATCAAGTGTCTGTTGATTGGGTTCAAGCATTTACTCATCGAGATAAAGTAAAGGCACTTGATGGTGTTGATGTCATTATTTGTGTGGCAAAAGCAGGGATTAGAATATTGGAAGAAAAAGAGTTAGATTCTATGAAAAACTTATTAGTTATTGCTGATACTAATGCTGTTCCTCCTAGTGGCGTTGTTAACGTCGGTATGCAAGACCTAAATACCCCGGTAGAGTATGCGGGTGGGACATTTTTAAGTATCGGGGCTTTAGCTATTGGTAATATTAAATCGCAAACAGAAATAGGCTTATTCAAATTGATCCAAACATCTGAGAAGGCAGCAGTGCTGGATTTTCCGGAGGCTTATGAATTTGCACTGTCTTTAGTGAAAAAATAAAGAGAACCAACTACAGGCCAAAATTATTCTGACACTGGTGGAATCATAAGGCGTTAATTTGGTGGATTTGAAATGAGTCTTCTTGCCGACAATTAGGAAAAGCTATAAGTTGAGTCGGCTTATTCTTAATGTTAATTGTCATATTAAGTTAAGATGTTTTACTTTTGTAGGGTGAATGAGCGATAGCACAATCCACCATCTCATCATTTTTTATTGAACATGTAACCGCCCTATTTTAATTGCACAGAGGGCGGTGTTTTTATACTTCGTGCGGTCATGGATGCGGATTTCTATCGGCCGTTTTTTGCTGATAGACTGCGTTGCTGAAATGGTTGCGTAGCTTGCTATGCACCCATTTCAGCGCCTTGCTATCAACAAAAAACAACTCGCTATAAATTCCGCATCCATGACCGCGCGAAGTATACTAGTTTTTTCCAACAAATATGCTGAAAGTTATATTTTAATAAACATAAAACTGACGCATCATACCTAGGTCTTC
>JBJPGG010000155.1:0-2682 GCA_048595505.1 Methylococcaceae bacterium | reverse complement strand
TAAAGGAACGCCGTTGTGCTTAATGCAAGGCGTGCCAATTTCAAAGATATCAACATATGGAGCTACTTCTTCTGCAAGTGCTACTGTTGCGTCAAAATCTAATGAATCTAATGCCATTTGAATTAATGGTGTTGCCATGTTACGTACTCCAATTTTATTTTTATTACGAATTTGTTACGTATTTCCCATGCACTTAAAAATAATAAGCACTTGTTACGAGGCCGTAACTTTAAATCAGATCATAGGGTATTGTCAATGCCCGTTGATGGTGTACAAACTATATTTTCTAAAAAAAAACACTATAGATCAGTATCCTCTACCAAAACACCAGCCCTTCCTCCTATTTATTAAGTAGCTGAAATGCAACTTAACTACAAAAAAAACCATTAAAACAACAGGCTTGTGTCAAAACACTTAACATTTAACATCCTTCAATAGTCATTGAATTTAAAATAATTTATTATATTATCGCATTCAACTCAACACATAAGAACATTAACATCCATTAAACCTAATATTTTTTATACTAAACTTTAGTTTTTTCACAACAAATAATTTAGACAGCTTTGATAATCACTAGACTATAAATCAAAAAAATTACGGGCAAAAAAAATGCTGCATAAAGCAGCATTTTTAGCAAAAACAACCATTCAAATTAACTGGCAACACTCATCAAATATTTTTCAACACCTGTAGCATTTGCTAAAGCAGCCTCTTTGGCCAATATAGATTGTTTCTCCATATATTTATCAACCCCTGACAATTCGACCACTTCCTCAACAGCTTCTGGCTCAGGTTTAGCATCCAAATATTTCGCCACCCCAGTTAGAACAGGAATCTCCTCAACTATATTTTCTTCAACTTCAACAGGAGCACGCTCTGAATATTGTTCACTCACATCAGAAACATTTTCAGCCTGGGCTGCTAAATATTTTTCCACACCTGACACAGCAGACTCTTTAGCATTAACAGCTTGATCGGCCAAATATTCCTCAACACCGGTTGCAACATGCACTTCGGCAGCAGCACGCCCATCTAAATATTGAGCAACACCCGTTGGCCTCGAATTTATATCTGTTTGTCTTTTTTCCTGTAAATAAACATCTACACTTGATACTCCAGCCTCTTGTCCTGCTGGAATAAACTCTCCTTCCAAACATTTTTCAACCACTGATGCAGCCGCGCCAACTGCAGATCTGACGCTAGCAATATACTTCGCCACGCCACTGACTGCTGGCTTGTGCATATCTTCAACTGTTTTTTTCGAGAGGTATTTTTCAACACCACTAACAACAGGTGCATTTTTTTCTGCCAAAACCTGGTTTTGTATATATTTTGCAACGCCACTCACACCAAGAGAAGATTTAGCACCAATCGCTTGATTTACTAAGTACTTTTCCACTCCACTTACGACTGGCTTTTTACTTGCCTCTACTAATTTAGAAGCTAAATATCTAGTAACGCTTGTTACCGCCGGTTTATTCTGAGCCACAACAGCTTGCTTTTTAAGATATAATTCAACAGCACTTAAATCGTTATCGCCCTCATCATCCAGTTCACTTAAACTTTCTGCAAGTCGAGCCTCTCTGCCTGCTATTTCTGCTGCTTCAGTCTCTGCAGCTATTTTTTCTTTAGTGATAATAGCCTGCTCCTCCAAATATCTTTCTACAATTTCAGCTGCCGCTTTTTTTCTGGCAACAATCTCTTGTTCTAACTGATATTTTTCCACACCAGTCACATCAAAGCTTACTCTTGCTGCAGCAACTTTTTTGGTAATATATTTATCAACACTTGAAGCGATAGTCGTCGTCTCATGCTTTGCCATATATTGCTGCACAGAACTAACTACAATCTCTTCTTTTACCGCTAACTGTTGCTTTGTTACATATTTATCAACCGTACTTATCTTGGGCGCTTGCTTAGCTGCAACCATTTGAGTTGCCATATATTTAGCAACACCAGTTGCTTTAGCCCCATCATGATTTTTTAAATACTTTGTAACACCAGAAGCACCCTGAGTCTCATTTTCATCTAAATACTTTGTCACCCCTGTCTTTTGAGGTATCCCATCCAAATACCTTGCTACCCCGGTTGGTCCTTTCGGCACTATAGGTTTAGCCACTTGACGCCCCAGGTATTTTTCAACGCCTGAAGTTACCGGCATATTGTTTACATATTTTGTAACGCCTGTTAACCCATTTGAGTTGCCAGAAACTTCCTGCAATTCATTATTAGTTGCGTCAGCTTTAGCAATAGATTGCTTACCAGAGAAGAACGGCAATGCCGCCAATAAACCATTCATCAAATTATTCCTCACTATTTATTATTGTTGGAATCAAACCAGACCCTTGTAAATAATATTCCACACATTGAAAACTTTCCCAGAACACTATTTACAAAAAACTTGTCGAAGATAGAACTACTCTATCATAATGTTGAGCATTTATCTTTTATCTAAAAACAAACACTCAACATTAATCAGAACTTATTTTTTAAAGAACGCCTTTAACATTCTTCACTACATTCTCAACAGTAAAGCCAAAGTGTTTCATCACATCGCCGCCTGGTGCAGATTCACCAAAGGTGTCTATACCAACGACAGCTCCTTCAAGTCCTACATATTTGCGCCAATAATCACTCACACCTGCTTCTACTGCAACACGTTTAACACCCGGTGTCAAA
>JBJPGG010000154.1:0-6176 GCA_048595505.1 Methylococcaceae bacterium | reverse complement strand
ATGAATTTGTAGAGGCAATGCAAAGTCAGATAGAAGGTGAAAAGGAATTGAGTGAGATTCCTGCTTCACAACGTCGACCAGTACCAAAGACGTTATCTTATTATGCAAAGAAGTACAAGGTGAGAAACAAAGCAATATTTTTTGCTTATGCAAGCGGTGGGTATAGTTTGAAAGAGGTTGGAGATTATTTTAAGCTTCATTATTCAACAGTCAGTGGTATTGTTAATAATCATAAGTCAAAGACCTGACCTCTATTGTCGCCTCATTATTGTGCGCAAAGCACCAATGATGTACATATTTTGTTGCTAAAACATCAAAATACTCAGTGTTTCTAACGATTAAGGGTTTTGGCTCATTTATTGCCTTTTGATTGATAAAAATTGTATTTTCAACATTGGTGAAAAAGTGTAATGAGTAGCAACATGAATTCTAAATTGAGATTATTCACCTTCACAGGTAAAACTAAAATTTTACACCTAACGTGGATGGCGTTTTTTGTTACTTTCCTCGTCTGGTTCAGTCATGCCCCTTTATTGTTAGCAATACAAGAATCATTTGGACTATCTGACCAACAAATTAAAACCTTATTAATTTTAAATGTTGCGCTGACCATACCTGCACGAATAATTATCGGCATGTTGGTAGATAATTTTGGTCCACGTATAACCTTTTCTGTCTTACTCGTTATTACCGCTTTTTTATGCTTTGCTTTTGCCTTGTCTAATAGCTTTGAAATGCTAGCATTAACACGTTTTTTGTTAGGGTTTGCAGGTGCTGGTTTTGTCATTGGAATTCGCATGATCAGTGAATGGTTTCCTGCTAAACAAATGGGACTTGCTGAAGGTATCTACAAAGGTATGGGTAATGTTGGGTCTGCAGTAGCCGCGATAAGTTTACCTACTCTTGCTTTTTTTATAGGTGGTGATGATGGCTGGCGATATGCTACGGCATGTACAGGGGTGGTTGCCTTGGTTTTTTCCGTTATTTATTATTTCTCTGTAACGGATACACCGGTAGGATCAACCTATTTTAAACCGAATAAAACAGGCGGTCTGGAAGTCACTAGTCGGTTTGACTATTACTTCTATCTATTTCTGAATATTCCTATGTATGGTGCTCTTGGGGTTTTGACCTGGAAGGTCTCGCAGCTTGGATTATTAACAACAATGGCAACCTATGTGATATACGTTCTGCTTGTTATTCTCTATCTGTTTCAGTGTACACAGATTTATAAGGTAAATACCGAAATCTTTAAAAAACCTGTGGATGAAATATTGCAATATAAATTCAAACAAGTCGCTATTTTGAGTATTGCCTATGCAGTCACCTTTGGTGTTGAGTTATCTGTAATTTCAATGCTACCCCTGTTCTTTAAAGAAACCTTTGCGGTACCCGTATCTGTGGCAGGCATGCTTGGTGCCTGTTTTGCTACAGTTGATGTCGTTTCTTGTCCTTCTGGTGGCTGGATTAGTGATAAATTCGGCCGTAAAAAGTCATTGGTTTTTTTATTGGTGGGTGCATCACTAGGATTTTTTCTGATGTCCCAGATTAATTCGGACTGGCCGATTGCTCTTGCAGTTGTTGTCATGATGGGGTGTTCATTTTTTGTCGGTTCTGCTGCGGGTTGTGTATTTGCAGTTGTTCCCTTGATTAAACGTCGACTTACCGGTCAAATTGCAGGTATGGTAGGTGCCTATGGTAATATTGGTGCTGTTTTTTTTCTTACAGTATTTTCTTTCGTATCACCACCGGTGTTCTTTTTGACCATTGCTATCGGTGTAGCCATTGCAGCGGTGATCTGTTTAATGTTGGATGAACCAAAAGGTGCTATGGCCGAAATACTACCGGATGGAACAGTACAAATGATTGATGTTCATTAAGGAACGTGCACGAAATAACTTCGACAACTCGCTTGTCTTTTTGTCTGTCTTCTGCGTTGTGCCAACAGTTGCGTAGCTTGCTATGCGCTTGTTGGCATGCCTTGAAGACAAAAAAAATCCTATGCCAGTTGTCAAACTTATTCCGTGCGCGTTCCTAAGGAAAAACTTTTTACAATCTATTTATTGATGTATTTCATATGGTAAATACATGACGAGGAAACAATGTTAAAAGTTAGTGTTGGGGCTTATAGCGATAAAGGAATAAAAGAAGAAAATGAAGATTGTTATGGCGTTCATCTTGTTGAGGAACCTCAATTAACACATAAAGGGATTGCCGTCGTGATTGCAGACGGTATGAGTGGTAGCGATGCAGGTAAAGAAGCGAGTCATTGTTGTGTCACTAGTTTTTTGAGTGACTATTATAGTACCCCCGAATCTTGGTCGGTAAAAACGGCAGGCCAAAAAATCCTTTCTGCCACTAATTCCTGGCTATATAGTCAAGGACATCAACGGTTCGAATCAGCTAAAGGAATGGTTAGTACGTTAAGTATCTTAATATGTAAGTCAACTTCGGGGCATATTTTTCATATTGGTGATTCGAGAATATATCGCTTAAGAAAGGGTGGTTTGGAATTGATGACGCGTGATCATTGTATTCATATTTCAGCTGAAAAAAGTTATTTGAATCGAGCGATGGGAATTGAGCCACGATTAGAGGTTGACTATAAATCTTTCCCCTTGGAGAAAGATGATTTATTTATAATGACAACAGATGGTGTGCATGAGTTTGTTTCTGAAAAAGCGTTTAAAAAAATTGCCCTAGGCGAAGGTAGTTTAGAGCAACGGGCAAAAAAAATAGTACAGTATGCTATTGATAATAACAGTGATGACAATCTAACCTGCCAGTTATTGAGCATTGAGGGGTTACCTCAGGCTAAAGAAGATGAAATTATGCGGCGACACGCTAATTTACCTTTCCCTCCCTTGCTAGATGCTGGAATGATATTAGATGGTTACCGTATTGAAGAAGAGCTACATTCTAGTAAGCGTACACAAATTTACCGGGCTTTTGATACAATCACTGAAACACAGGTCATATTAAAAACGCCATCAATCTTATTTGATGATGATACTCTTTATATTGAACATTTTTTACAGGAAGAATGGGCTGGCAAACGTATTCATCATGAAAATGTACTGAAGGTGCTCAGTACTGATCGAAAAAAAACCTGTATTTATTATGTGATTGAATACCTTGAAGGTCAGACGTTGCGAGCTTGGATGGATAGTCATCCTAAGCCTTATATTAGGGAAGTTCGAGAAATTGTTAAGCAAATTGCTAAGGGCTTAAGAGCTTTTCATCGTATGGAAATGCTACACCAGGATTTAAAGCCTGAAAATATTATTATTAAGAAAAATGGTGTAGTTACAATTATTGATTTTGGTTCGGTCAAAATTGCGGGTATTATTGAAATTTCACCTTTAGAAGCAAATGAAACAAATGTACTGGGAACCTTAAACTACACCGCACCAGAATATCATCTTGGAGAGCGAGGAACTATAAAATCCGATATATACTCCTTAGGTGTAATTACCTATGAAATGATTAATAAAGCATTGCCTTTTGGTCAAGATATGCCAGAAAAGCCTAACAAGAAAAACCTTGCAAAGCTGAAATATGTTCCTAGTTTTCATAAAAATAATATGGTGCCACAATGGATAGATGCCGCTTTAAAAAAAGCCACATCAATCTCGCCACAAACAAGGTATGAAGAGCTCTCTGAGTTTATTCACGACATTTCAAAGCCTAACAAGGATTTTCTCAAATCAGATAACCCAATACCTTTGATGGAACAAAATCCAGTAAAGTTTTGGAAAGTAATCTCTATTTTGTTGCTGTTGGGTAACTTAGCGCAGTTGTATTTTACGACACAATGATTGTTCTCGTAGTTTAGCAACTTTGGTTGGCTGAAAACTGTAGGGTGGACTCTGGTAATTGCTTTTGCATTACTCTATTACAGGCCATTCATGGCGTAATTAGTTCGCCATAACATACAACGTTACTCGCTATAGCGGACTGAAGTCCGCTCTACAAACCATAATCTGTGTTTTGTTAATGGCCATGAAATTTAATCAATAAAAAATTACATTGCAAACAGCCTCTATAGTTGCCTTACTTTTGGGTAGTCTTATGAGCAAGATAGATCAAATTTTTCTAGTACCTAAGGATCATTTCCCCACCTTTTTGTGTCATTTCCAAGTGCTTCATAAAACTCATTCCCAATAATATTTCTTCCCCATTCATGTGGGGGTTGATTGAAGCGCGAATGTTATTTAACTCTATGGCCCCAATACCGACGGAGTTTAAACGGGTACTGTAGACAGTAATATTACCGTTGGCTGTTTTGCTTTGTGTGGGATAGCCTTTTGTTAATTTTAACTTTTCTGCAAGTGTTGCCGGTATGCTGATTAGTGTTGCTCCCGTATCTAACATAAAAGTCACAGGTATTTGGTTGATTTGACCGGTAACGACATAGTGCCCATATCGGTTTTGCTTAAGCTTAACTTCAGCAACATTATTTTCTTTTTGGATAGATACATTCTGGTTGGGGTTGTTTTGTTGATCTAGATATTTGTTAAAGGCAAATGTCAGGATGGATAAAAACAGTATCCAGGCAATATAAATCATCCCTTGACCAATTTTTGAGCTGTTGTCAGTCTTGTTCATCAGTGTTTTCTTGAACTAATATCCAGGGTTTGACAACGACAGCCCACACTATTGTGTTTTCTTCGATCCATCTTAATGCCTGCTGATCTGAAACTGGGTTGATTTTTTTTTCTTGTAACCAATGTTCAACCTGAGTTTTGTTATCATTAGAAAATTGATAAGCTACCTCCACTAAATCAAGCTCTGAGCTGACAGATATGGCTAAACCACTGGCAAAAAAACGTTGTAATTCGTGCCAGGCTATTTGAGAGGTTTCCAAGTTTATTTCGTTTTTACTCATTGAGAGATGATGTTATTAAAGTGAACTGGTATTCTATAGCAATATTTATAAAAACTCACAAAATTGGAGAGATTAATGGCATTGTTTGATGCGTACAAAAAAAAATCAACTTTAAATGCAGCAATAAAACAGACCGCTAAGGCACGTGCAAGCGAGGGTGCTAAAGCTGAGCAGTTATACGCAAGTGTCTATCAAGGTTTTGCTGATGTGGTTGAAGGTGATTTAATAATGGGAGAGGCTCTGTATAACTGGGGTTTTGCATTATTACATCAAGCTATGGAAAAGGAAGAAGAACAGGGTGTTAAGCTTTATTTGGAAGCTATTTCCAAGTTTACTTTTTGTTTGATAGTAGCGCCTAATCATCTGGGTGCTGCGATTGATGGAGGGGTGGCTTATATGGATTTGGCTCGAATTCTGGGGGTTGATGGTAATGATGAGCTTTATGATTTGGCAGGGGAGTTTTTTGACAATGCTGAAAGAATCCAACGAGGAAGTGCCGCTTACAATTTGGCCTGTATTTATGGGTTGAGGCAACAACCGGATGCTTGTTTAGAAGCATTACAGATGTCAAAAGAATGCGGCAGTTTGCCTAGCGTTGAGGCTATGGTAAACGATTCGGATATGAAAACAGTAAAAAATGCGCCATGGTTTGTTGGGTTTATAGAAAAAATAGTCACACCTGAGCCGGAAGTTATTGATGAAAGTGAAGTCACCTATAACCCTGAAGGGGATGTTGTTAATAAAAACAAGAAGCGGAAAGGGTACGAAAATGAAGTGGATGGGGTGGTTTATGATGCAGAAGGAAATATTCTAAGAGGAGAGGGAGCTGATGAATCAGACAATACTGATGCCGATGACAAAATACCTGGTTCTGGGGGAACTTCAGAAAAACCTAAGAATAAAACAACTTGAGATTTATACTTCGCGCGGTCACAGTTGCGGATTTCTAACGGCTGATTTTATGCCGATAGCTGCGTTGCTGAAACAGTTGCATAGCTTGCTATATACCTGTTTTAGCGCCTCGGTAACTGCTCCTGCGTTGCTCTACCTCCTGTATCCATACAGTCGATGTTCTCGACAAAAATAAACTCGCTATAAATTCCGCAACCGTGACCACACGAAGCATAGATTGAAGAGAGAATGGTCGGGTTTTAGTTTTGTCGGAGAATACTACCTAAAATTAGCTGGATTTTTTTTATACCCAATTCTCGTGTTATGCGAATGTTTCTTTCTGGAATAAGTTCTGGATGGGGATATGATTGTAGAGCAAGATCCAAACCACTCTCTC
>JBJPGG010000153.1:0-1893 GCA_048595505.1 Methylococcaceae bacterium | reverse complement strand
GAGAACACTCTAGTGACTACTCGATTTTTTTACTTTTATACACTTCATCGACAACTCTTTTAAACCAATGTGGTCGAAAAATAGCCGCAAATAGGCAAATCAAAGTGGTCGTTGGAAATGGCAAAAAGCTGGCTATAGTCATTAATAAGAGAAATAAAATAGTAAAAATACGTGTTTTCATTAAGTTTATTGTGTTTTGTAATTTGCATTGTAGATATTTGCGCGCTAGCTTACATTCAAATTACACTAACAGCAAGTAAATACTAAAGCGGATATAAGTGAAACCAGTAACTAGCAAAGAATTTGAGCACGATCATTTTTTGGATTGAATGACCGAATTGGGTCTTAATCAGTCAATCAAAGCATGGCTCAATCTTAAACAAACATGTTACTCATTCAAGTACAATACTTCATTACGTTATTAAAACCATGGAGTCAGCTAACTTGCAATAGCAGGAAGAAAGTAAAACCAGATACCATCAAGGTTTTTATAACTTGGTAAGCAACTTGCCTCTACTTTTCTTATGCGCAGCTCATCTTGTTGAAAAAGCATTTCGTCTTGCATGATCCTTACGCCGAACACAGCAAGTTATTTTATGGTTAAGCAATGATAATTATTTCTAAAGCATTACTGGATAAAACCGGGCGGAGAATGAAAACCCATGTCTGACAGATTACGAGTGAGCGAAGCTACTGGTCTACTCACTTTTCTCAACACTCAGCTAAAAGGCTGGACTCGCAACAAAATAAAACAACGACTGAAGGCGGGATGTGTACTTGTCAATAGTCAGCCTATCATGCAGTTTGATTACGAACTCAAAGTCGGCGACGATGTGGAAGTTCGAGCCGCGGCAAAGATCATACACGGTGGAACTTCCCGGTTGGAGATCTTGTATTCGGACAACGATCTAATAGCCATCAACAAACCTGCAGGTCTTTTGTCTGTAGCATCCACAAAGGAAAACAAAAACCATGCGCTTGCTATTCTTCGCAATCAGCTCTCACGCCCCAAGCGTCCTGTTAAACTTTGGCCTGTTCACCGCCTCGATCGCGATACCTCGGGGGTCTTGTTGTTTGCCACCTCTCGCGAGATGCGCGAAGCAGTTAATGCGAGATGGTCCAATGCTGAGAAAACCTATCTTGTGGTGGTTGAAGGTTGCCCCAATCCAAATCGAGGGACCATTGACCAGCCCTTAAGAATGGATTCAGAGAAGTATCATATGAATGTCGGTTCACATCCGGAAGCCAAAAAAGCCATCACGCATTTTGACACCAAGCGCTCGGTAAAGGATCGGACACTGCTTGAAGTTCAACTGGAGACCGGACGACAACATCAAATCCGCGCCCACTTGGCCTGGCTAGGACACCCAGTGATTGGCGACCCCCGTTATGGTACTGATGGCCCCCGCATGGGGCTGCATGCATTGCGCCTGAGTATTACGCGACCAAAGACCGGCAAGCGGCTCACCTTCGAGACACCAGCACCGAATGAATTTCTTGCTCTGCTCCGGTAGTAGCAAGCTAACTCACCATCGCCAGCATAGGAAATCAAGGGGCCAGCTTAATTTAATCTTAGGTTTTGCAAAGAGAAGGACTAGCTTAAATTTCAAGCCGGCCCCTTGAAGGAAGTAATGGGGAAGTTCCGTAAATATCCTTGATTACTTCCAGCGTCGCAACTTTATAAAAATCGTTGATAGCCATGGCTAATATTTTATCTGTCCTGTGTTGGATGGTGGCGTTACAATGCAGCTTTTATCATACCTTAATAATAGCCTTCACGAGTAGAACAGAGTTAGAGTCGCTCTATTTATTTCTACCGCTGTTTTCCACCTTCAAGAAAAGGTGTTTTCTTTACAAGACAACATGAGTCAGGTATATTGAAAATAGACCAAG
>JBJPGG010000152.1:0-10191 GCA_048595505.1 Methylococcaceae bacterium | reverse complement strand
CGCTGCCAGGTAATATCTTGTTGTGGATAGTCTGTTTCTACATAAATAACCATAGCATGCTGCTTATAATCCCAACTGGTCACCCCCAAACCTACTGCCTGCCTAACCCTGGAATTACCACCATCAGCAGCAACCAGTACTTTTGCCTGCAATTCATCACCACCTTCCAATACCAAGGTTGTTTGTCCAGAAGAGACATCAGCAGCATAATTTATTTTTTTTATCCTGGCCGGAGCAATTAGCTCAATATTTTCGAATTCACTCAACCTTTCCAATAAAGCCAACTGGGTAATTCTATTTTCAACAATAAAACCTAACTCGGAATAATCAAGATCATCACTATTAAACTCTGTATCACCCGCAGTCTCCCAAACCCGCATGCGGCGAAAAGGACAAAACCTTCGATTTAACACACCATTCCATGCCCCGACTGTTTCCAAAATATTTTTTGAAGCAATACTCAAAGCAGACACCCGAAGATCATGCGCTTGATCAGCCTCAAATTGTTCTGGTATCAGCTGCTCTACCACTGCAACCTTCAAAGCACTATCACCTAGGCTACAAGCAACTGCCGCACCCACCATGCCACCGCCAACGATAACAACATCATATTCTTTATTCATATCACTCAAACTGCTGTAGAAAGGAAATCGACCTGTCCCGCACAAAGAAAGATGCATATACACAAAATACTTTTTCCATCAAATGACAAAAATTTCTTTCCATGCTATGATCGTATGGTTTCGCTGATTGAAATTCAGCCATATACAAATATTTGCAGCCACGTTCAGCACAGGACTATTAGCTCCTGACTTTACCACGCAATAAACAAAAAAACCATACAGACTGCAAAGACTTTAAAAGACAGGAAGGATCGGGATAACGATGATTAAAAACTCCCTTAAAAACCATACAGCTCAAATGCTTTACGATAAAGACTTATCTCAAGACAGCTGTGGCGTGGGCTTTATTACTCACAAAAAAAGCACACAATCACATGATTTATTAGTTAAATCGCACGAAGCACTCTGCACCATTCCCCATCGTGGAGGCATGAGTGCAGAAGGAATTGGAGACGGTGCAGGTGTAAACATTGACTTATCAGTTAAATTTTTCCGTAAAGTCACAGCAATCGACAGCCTCGAACTAGGTCAATTTGGTGTTGCTAATTTCTTTTATCCAGAAGACCATGCAAAATATGATGGTGCAGCAACAGAACTGGTTGAAAAGCATCTAAAAGATTTTGATTTGCCAATCCTCGCATGGCGAAATATCCCTGTTGATAACACCGTTATAAACAAAGCATCTATAAAAGCTCAATTACCCATTAAACAGGTGATTTTTGGCAGACCTGACATTTTAAAAGATGCAACAGACGAAGCATTTGAAAAACATATTCAAGTTACCTTGTTAACGCTGGAAGCCGAGGGCTTTACCCGCCACGAACTTGATGGTTTCTATCCTTTATCCATGAGTTCTCGCACTCAGGTTTATAAAGGCCGGCTAAACTCATTTGAAGTTATCCCCTATTTTAAAGATTTGTACGATATTGATCATGAGATCAGTACCCTATTTTTCCACACCCGTTTTTCCACCAATACAGCACCTGCAACCATGATGGCACAGCCATTTCGTTATATGGCACATAATGGTGAATTAAATACTGACAAGAAAAACAGGCTAAGTGAAAATGCAATTGCCCGTCAAAATAATAAACATGTTATTTTTCCTTGCGGCCAATCTGATTCAGGCCGACTCGACCAAACATTAACTCGTCGTATAAATGAAGACGAGCTGGATATCGTCACTGCTATTCTGGCAATGATGCCACCGGCCTGGGAAAACGACCACTCCTTGCCTGAAGATGTCCGAGCCATGCTGGAATATTTCAGTCTCTACGAAGAAAAAAATGACGGCCCTGCTGCCATCATTTTTAACGATGGCATTCGCGTGGGTGCACGTCTTGACCGCCTTGGTTTAAGACCTTTACGCTCAGTTGAAACCGATGAATATCTTGCCGTCATGTCTGAAGCAGGACAAATTGATTTTCCAGCTGAAGATGTTTTAAAACGTGGCCGAATAGAAGCAGGTGGAATGCTTTATTTTGATCACAACACAGGTAAATCCTATAACAGTAAGCAAGTTATGGAACGCCTGGCTAAAGAAAAAGATTACATCGCTTTATTAGAAAAAGATGCAATTCATATCACTGATTTAGACAAAATACAGTTATCCGAAATAGATAACGAGCACTCCTTTAATATAGACCAACGCCATACAGCTTATTCACTTAATCAGGAAAGCTTTAAATTCTTGCTAGACCCTATATTAAGCAATGGCATGGAAAAGGTTAGTGCCATGGGTTATGGTATTACCCCCAATGCTTTGTCGAAAGCTGAAGGTGGCATGTCCCGTTATTTCAGCCAACGTTTTGCCCAAGTAACCAACCCTCCTCTAGACTCTCTACGTGAAAGTGATGGCATGACCTTACGTGTCGCATTAGGAGCCAAACCCACTTTTTCAGAACATGATAGCAAGCAGCTGATTATTGAGTCGCCGGTGCTTCAACGTACCCAACTGGAGCAAATCCGCAGACAAAAAACAGTTGATCATGTCACCGTGGAAATGCTGTATTCACACAACCACAATAATGCTGAATTAAATGCTAATACATTAGAACAAGCACTTTTGGATGTTTGTCAACAAGTTGAAAAGGCTGCAAGAGAAAATTTTGGAATTATTATTTTAACTGATATCAATATAAGCAAGGATAAAGCCGCTATCCCTGCATTATTAATGATAGCAGCAGCCAATCAACACCTGGTTAACCTGGGCTTACGCTTTAACTCCTCATTGATCATGGAAACGGGTCAAGCGGCTAGTCCACATGATGTTGCCACTATTTTAGGTTTTGGCGCCTCAGCCATCTGCCCATTAAGTGTACACAACCGGGTCATTACGCATTATTCTTCAGAACAAGAACAACAAAATGCGCTAGATAGTTTTCAAAAAGGAATTGCCAAATCTCTTATGAAAACCATGGGGAAATTCGGCCTATGTACTGCAGAGAGCTATATTGGTGGTGAGTTTTTTGAATCCAATTACCTGGATACAGATGAACCCCATCTTAAAACCTATTTTCCTAATATTCATTCTTCTGTTGGTGGTGTTCGTTATGCTGATATTGCTGCAAGTGCAGCTGAATGGCATCACAAAGCACTCACTGTCAACGAAGAAAAAGACATTCCATTTCTGGGTTTATTTAAAGAACGCCAGGAAGGTGCAGGCCATACTTTTGGCAATACAGCAGTCAGAGAATATATCAAAATGACTGATGAGGATATTTTATATATCCCTGAAAATTCCAACAATAAAGCAGAACAAGCCTGTGACACGGCTTATCTTGATTTTGGTTACCAAAAACGCTCAGCCGAACAAATTGATCACTTTGGTGTTACTCCCGCTTATCGTAGCTTTACTAGAGAACTGTATCTTGAACGTGAAAGCAGACCTGCTGCATTACGTGACATTGTAGCGTTTCCTGTAGATATTCGCGCAGCTGAAAGCTGTGAAGATTTTGATCAGCTGTTAAATGGCCAAAATTTGCGGGGCAATAACAATTACCTAATTTTGGGTTTAACCGTTAAAGCCATCAATGCTATTGAATTTTCTTTGTCCTTCACTGAGAATTCTTCAGCTCAGCGCATAGCGTCATTGGCTCAACACCTCAAAAATCGTTTTGCTGATGAAAGCTTCAATTTAAACACCGATACTACATCTATTTTCATTAAAATTACTGATACCGGTAGTTTATTTAATAATTATTTAAATACAATAAAGCCGACAAGAAACCCTATCAACTTGTCTGAAGTACAACCGGCACATAAAATTACTGCAGCATTAGCCACAGGCGCAATGAGTCATGGCGCTTTGTTATCAGAAGCGCATGAAGCAGTGGCCCAAGGTACCAATATCGCAGGTGCCATGAGTAACTCAGGTGAAGGTGGTGAACATTCCAGCCGTTTTAATACTCTCAAATCTAGCAAAATAAAACAATTTGCATCGGGTCGATTTGGGGTTTGGGCAGGCTATCTTGCAGATCCCAATATTGAAGAAATTGAAATTAAAATTGCACAAGGTGCAAAACCAGGTGAAGGCGGGCAATTACCCGCAGCAAAAGTTTCAGTTGAAATCGCGTCATTACGTGGTGGCACCCCTAAAGTAGAATTGGTCAGCCCTCCCCCACATCACGACACCTACTCTATCGAAGATTTAGGCCAGTTAATTCATGATGCCAAAGCAGCACGAGTTAAAGTGGTGGTTAAACTGGTTTCGTCCGAAGGCATTGGTACCATTGCAGTCGGTGTCGCTAAAGCAGGTGCAGATGTTATTAACGTAGCAGGAAACAGTGGTGGTACTGGGGCAGCAGCTGTCACCAGCTTAAAAAACACTGGTCGATCACCAGAAATTGGTATTGCCGAAGTCCATCAGGCCTTAGCAGCTAACGGATTACGCGACAAAGTTGTGTTACGTTGTAGCGCAGCCCACCAAAGTGGCGTTGATGTTGTAAAATCTGCCATTTTAGGCGGTGACTCGTTTGAGTTTGGAACAACAGCACTGATGATGCTACGTTGCGTAATGGCTAAAAACTGTAACGTTAGATGTCCCGCTGGATTAACCACAGAACATGAAGAGTTTAAAGGCGACCCACGGGTATTAGCACAATATTTCATGAATCTGGCACACGAAATTAGAGAAATATTAGCCAGTTTAGGCTACAGCAGTCTTGCTGAAATTCGTGGTCAGGCTGATTTATTACATTTGATCAATCACCCCACTATGGTTGGTCAACTTGATTTCACTCGTCTATTAGTACAAGTAGATGAAGTTAAAATCGATAACCCGGTTTATTTAGAAGCTGATTTCAGTATTGACGACAAAGCATTTGCTCAAATTAAATCTGAAATCATTAACGGCAACCCAGTCATTGTTGAAGGTGCTGAGTATAAACTTAATAACTGCAACAAAACTGTAGGTGGCCAAACAGCCATCGACATTGAACGAACACTTGCTTATGAAATTAGTAACCAGCAAGCATCAGATTCAAAACTTATTTATACCAACCAGCATGGACGACGTTATTTAGCATCTGATAGCGCGACTATACGCACCACAGGTTCAGCAGGACAAAGTTATGCTGCATTTAATAATGATGGCATGCGTATGGAACACACTGGTACCTGTAATGATGGAGTAGGTAAATCAGCTTGTGGTGGTACTATTATTGTCAACTCACCTGGCGGTGGTGCAAAAGTTTCTGGAGAGAACGTCTTAATTGGTAACTTTGCTTTATTTGGCGCAACCGGAGGCAAAGCCTTTATTAATGGTGAAGCCGGTGATCGTTTTGGCGTCCGTAATTCAGGGGCAATGGCAGTTGTTGAAGGCGTGGGGGATTTTGCCTGTGAATATATGATTAATGGTGCTGTACTAAACCTAGGTGATTTTGGCAAAGGTTTTTGTACCGGTATGTCGGGTGGTAATGCTTACCAATATGATCCGAAAAATCGTCTGGAAAAATTATATGACAACAGTTCAGTTGAGATTCGTAGTCTAACTGAAGAAACTGATGTATCAAAAAGCCATGAGCAATTCATTTTGTCTATGCTGGAGCAGCATATTGAATACACCAATTCAATTATTGGTAAAAACATTCTAAATAACTGGGAACAAGAACGTAAGCATTTTAAATTTGCCTTTCCGTTATGGTTATACAAAACCCAAACTGCTGAATATCTCAATAAAACCTTAGACCGCAAAGCTATGATTGAAGAATTATCAATCGCTTATGCCCAACAGCAAATTAATCAAGTAAAAGTTGCTTATCAAAATAATCAGGCTTTGTTTGATGGAGAAATTCCTGCATACGGACAAACAGATACCGCTTTAACCTTTAAATTAGTTAACAGTTTTGCTGTTATTGATAAGTCACATTTGATTGCTAAAGACCAGCTCATCAAATCGGGGCTGACTGAACTGACTGAAAAACAAATCAGTCAACGCGCAGACAAACTGATCATGCAGCAGCCACGAAAAATACAGGATGCTCTAGTCAAAACAAACCGTGAAGCCTACAGTAACTACAACGATGAACAGCTGGCCACGTTACTGGCAGAAAAACGTTTGACTGACTACAAGACAGCAATGATCCAACGTGATGTTCAAAGCATATACTCTATTGGATCAACCGCCTGGATTATTGAACAGCATACAGCTAACCAATTGGCATTGGCTGACGTACCGAGTATTGAAGCATACATTTCGGGATTAGCCAGCCTGGATATCGTTCAAGCAATGCTGAATGAAGAGCAGGCAGCTTGAAACTGATATAAAAATTATAGAATGTAGACTGGGAAAAGTACTGTGTTTCCAACACACCACATCTTTACCCAAGCTACAGTTACCCACCAACAATATAGCCAAATTACTGACGTAACCAAGAAATATAGTTACGAAAAAATATGAAAACACCTAAAATCCCACAAAATGCTCCATACAGTGAAACCCAACGCGCCTGGCTGGGTGGTTTTTTTGCCGGTATGCATACTCATATGTTACAAAGTGCAAATTCTACTAATGACGTTGATGCACGTGTTGTCAACATCCTATATGGATCTCAAACAGGTAATTCAGAATCTGTCGCTAACGATGCCGCTTCTGCAGCCAAAGCTCACGGACTTTCACCCGTGGTTAAAAGTTTGGATGAAATTGAAATTGCAGATCTAGCAGTAATGGAAAATATGCTAATTATCACCAGTACCTATGGTGAAGGTGAAATGCCAGACAATGCACAGTTACTATGGGAACAAATATCTACAGACTCTGCACCAAGATTAGAAAACATGCATTATTCAATTCTGGCATTAGGAGACACCAGTTACGATTTATTCTGTCAAGCCGGTATAGACTGGGATAATCGTTTAGCAGAGCTGGGTGCAAATCGTCTATATGATCGTATAGACTGTGATGTGGATTTTGAAGAGTTGGCTGAATCCTGGGTCACAAGCGTCATTCCAATGATGGCAGATGGAGAACCTGTTTCTATCATTGCAAACTCAAGTGCAGACAAGGGTAAACCAAAATACAATCGTAAAAATCCGTTTTCAACCAACATTACTTGCAACCGCTTACTAACATCTGAAGACTCCTCTAAAGAAACGCGCCATTTTGAGTTTTCACTGGAAGGCTCTGGATTAGCTTATGAAGCGGGAGATGCTTTAAACGTAATTCCTCAAAACTGCCCCGCTTTAGTCGCAGATATTGTCAAAGCCATTAGATGTACAGGCGATGAAGATGAACCCGTTAATGGCAAACTCATGTCATTATCTGAAGCTTTACGCACACATTTTGAAATTAAATTACCCAGTAAAGAATTATTACAAGAAATTGCCAACCGTTCAGGTGATCAAGAATTAAACGGCCTGCTAGAAACAGCAAATAAAAGCGCACTGAGCAAGTATTTGTTTGGACGAGATATTCTGGATTTGTTATTACAATTCCCTGATATTGAGTTATCAGCTGCTGAATTTATAGCACTTTTAAAACCACTACAACACCGTGCCTATTCAATCTCGTCCAGCGGGAAGATGTATCCTGCCAGTGTACACCTGACAGTTGCCAGTGTTCGTTATAATAGTCATGGACGCGACCATAAAGGCGTATGTTCAACCTATATGGCTGATCTGGTGGACGATAACACAGACGTTAAAATATTCTTTTCTCCCAACAAAAGTTTCCGAGTCCCTGCAGATGATAGCTTACCCATGATTATGGTCGGGCCAGGCACCGGTATCGCACCTTTCAGAGCTTTTTTACAAGAACGGACTATTAGAAAAGCAAGCGGTAAAAACTGGTTATTATTTGGTGACAGAAATGCGGCTACTGATTATATTTATCAAGATGAAGTTGAAGCTATGCAAGCAAGTGGAGTTCTCACCCACCTGGACCTGGCTTTTTCCAGAGATCAGGAAAAAAAGATTTATGTACAAGATCGCATGCGTGAAAAAGGTGCAGAAATGTTTGCCTGGCTAGAACAAGGCAGTTCATTTTTTGTTTGTGGCGATGCCACTTACATGGCTAAAGATGTTGATAAAGCCTTACACGATATCATCGAACAACATGGTAACAAAACCGAAAAACAAGCTATCGATTACATTAATCAATTGAAAAAAGAAAAACGATACGTTAGAGATGTTTATTGATAATCTAGGAGAAAGTTGTTCTTAACACAATTAATCTGCCTTTCAATTAATTAGCATAATTAGATTATATTCTGGAAGGCAGTTCCTGGCCTCCAGTGGACATTGGGATTTTTATTTCGAGTAGATTAATGCTAAGTTCACCAGCTTGTCTGGTGAAACTTTGAATGATGAAGTTTAATATAACATCGCATTTCCTTTCCTGATCTTTTTTGCTTTATCTCTCTAATTGTTTCTATGCTTCCAAGAGTCAGGGAAACGATCAAAATACATGACAGCACTGATGTATATTCCATTCTCTTCCTCTGAGTATAGAATGCCATACGGAAAATGCTTTACCAATGATCTCCGAACATTCCTTCAATAACCAGAATTATCTAAAAATGTGACAGGTTGGTTGATACATCAAAACTCGGTATTTGCCTTCGCCAGAAAAGTGTTAGCGACTTCACATTTATTAATCTTTCAGCATATGCTTACTTTTTTTATCTGCGATTTAGGTTAATCTTAGTTCACATAATAAAGGAAAAACACCACCCTCAGACCAAAAGCAAAGCATAAAGAAATAACAGATGAAAAAATCATAGGGTCTGTAGCAAGTCATAAAATTAAATTTACACTGACTCCAACTCCAACTCCAAAATTAAATGTGGCTCCTAATCATTAAGCTCTTCATGTAAAGGCATACTAATTAAGGATATTGAAAAATCATGACAATACATCAGCAGACTGCTAAAAAACGTGCCATCATAAAACGACAACAAAATATAACTTTTGCACTAGGCCTGTTATTAATTCCAGTTAAAAGTGTTATTGCCTGTTCTCTCCAATTTACCGATCCCCAACGAGGCATAACTGTTTTTACCCCCACGATAAACGTTGCTGGTACGGGTTCTGGCGCAGCCGACCCTGGTGCGGTGGGTTCTGTTTCGGCGACTATAAATGGTCTCCTGTTTTTTCAACAAAGTGGTGCGTTTACCTCACTCATTAATTTTTTTGGCCCCGGTAGCGCACTAGTTAGCCTTAAAGAAGGCATTAACCATCTTAGCGTCAATGGTAGTGTCGAGGGGTGTAGCGCATCCGGTTCAAAGCTAAAAGCCTAGAACCTCATATAAATTGAAAAGTCCTTTTTTCCCTTTTAAGGCTGTATTCAAAACTTTTCCTGTGCGGATCTGGTCTTTAATTTGGATATACATAGCCTCAGAAATAAGAATGGGAGTATTTGCATGTTTTGTTTGCTGTTCAATCCGACTAGCAACATTAACCGTATCGCCAATGGCAGTATATTGAACTTTGCCATGATGCCCAATGTTTCCAAGCACCACACTGCCATAGTGTATGCCTATACCAATTTCAAAAGACTCATTAAAGTTATGTTTTAAATATCGATTTACCTTTTCTAATGATTCCATCATTTGAAAAGCCGCTGAAATGGCATTGATGCAGTTTGTTAAAGCATTAGATTCGTCGATACCAAATAGAGCCATAAGACCATCACCAATATATTTATCAATATATCCATGGTGATCTATCACAGCGGCACCCATTTCTTGAAAATAACGGTTTAAAATATGAATAACATCGTAAGGTAAATGTCTTTCAGAAAAATCAGTGAACCCTCTAATATCACTAAAAAGTATTGCTATTGATTGTTCCTGGGCAACTTTGCCTTGCTGATCCATTGCTAAATCAGCATCCAGATCATCCATAACCAAACGTCGCAATGTTACAGGTCCTTTTATACGTGTTTGACAGGCAAGCCGAATACAGCGTTCCATTCCTTTTTTTTCTGCAAGTAGTTGTTCAATGTCATTTCTAGGTAATACATTTTCTAACCCTTGTTCAACAATAATTCTACAAGTAGAACATCTCGCATTGCCTCCGCAGATATGTCTATGAGGTATACCATGTTTTAAAGCAATGTCTAATATCGATA
>JBJPGG010000151.1:0-9940 GCA_048595505.1 Methylococcaceae bacterium | reverse complement strand
CTGCTGTTGCTTTAGGTGTTCTTGAGAAACCGCTGTGCCTTGAAAGTATTCTGAATGGTCGCTTTTCTTAATCGTCCGCGGTAAAAACTGGAGGCGGTGTGCTTCTTTTCTGATTAATGAATAGTTGGAGCCCAGTGCCTGCTTTTCAGCAATTGTTTGAATTTATTTAGGAGTCATAAACAGAAGTAACAAAGCGCTTGAAATACGCCTAAGCATAACTAGTGCGGCTCTTGTTCACTTGCTAAAGAACGCAGACAGGATATGCTGGAGCAAAATTTGTTCACATAAAACTTATGAGCCCAAGCTTTAGGCTCTTTAAAGACAGCGAAATAATAGAAGAATAGATACCATAAAGGGCGTAAAAGTCACACAACGGTTATTATCTCCATTGTCTTCCACCCCGTCATGACCATACAAACAAATACAGAAAAATATTTATGAAATTTCTACCGTATTTACTCAGATATTTTTAACAAAAAACCTTTCTGCACAGGACATCTTTTTGCATGTACCTTAATTTCAACACGTGCGGCTTGTCCATGTAGCGACTCAGGTAAATTACCTGTAAACAAAATAAACCCTATTCTCACTTCAGAACTTAATTTGATAGGGATTTTTTTAGCCGTCGCTTCCACATGTTTTATCTCGTATTCTTTAAGTCCGTTGACCCAAAAAGATACCTTGGACTGCGGTGAAACAACGTCTAACTGCTTAGGTTTAATGTGATTAATGATAATTTTTTTACAGGCGCCTTTACCGCTTTTATTGACACTACTACCATGTCCAGAATGTCCTCCAGCAGCAATTGCATTGCTAGAGACTACGCTTAATAAAGAAACAAATGCAGCTAGTAATATGGACTTTTTCAATGTTCTTCCCCTATAGTTAATCGTAAGTCTGTTGTCTATTCAATTATATGCCGATTACAACTATTTTCAAACTATCTTACCAATTTCCCGGACTCTAACACTTTCGCCTGTTCAGATATTCACAGATGATATCGTAATTTCATCTCATAGCCTAGTAAGGCGGTTTGACGAAATAAGTAATGTACAAATCCCATACATCACCCTCTACTTTCTTTAATTGTTTCATAAGCTTTCCTGATTTTTTGAGTCTTTTCCTTAGCTAACGTCATCATTTCTTCAGGTAACCCTTTTGCTACTAATTTATCAGGATGATGCTGACTCATTAATCGTCTATAGGCTTTCTTTACTTCAGCATCGGTCGCTAAATTAGCAATCCCAAGCACTGCATAAGCATCATCAAGCCTGTTGGTCGTTTGTTTATATTGGCTATCCTGATGAAACCGTTGTTGCGCCTGAAATTGTAATTTTATACCCTGATATTCAAACCTGGAAATACCTAAATGTTGACAAATATTAAGCAATACACTTTCTTCAGCTTGATCTAACACACCATCAGCATAGGCGGCTTGTATTTGTATTTCCAAAAACATGCGGATAAGATGCTTACGTCGGTGGCACTCTTTACGAAACTGATTTAGAACATCATTAATAGGAAAATGAGAGGCTTTGCCCTGTTGAAACAAATTAATTGCCGTTTTTCTCATTTCTTCATTTAAAGCCAATTCATCCATGATGTGCTTAGCCAGATTTATTTCTGCCGCTGTTACTTTGCCATCGGCTTTGGCTATATGCCCCATTACTGAGAAGGTGGCAGTAAAAAAGACCATTTGCACTCGATGCTGATCCCCCGGATTTAGCTGCTCATCACCGTCCAGGCCTTGCAACCCTTCATCAAATTGATGTCCCACCGATGCCCCAAGGATTGCACCCAAAGGTCCGCCCATTAAAAAACCGAATGCTCCACCAACAACTTTACCTAACCAACTCATTCTTTATCATCCTATCAAAAAACATCTGTAAACATTTTAACATCTCAATGACTTAATCTATGCAGTATCATCTGCATTTAAATTTAATGCTAAAATAGAAATCCCGCTAAATTATTAGTTTAACAAAGTATTATGACTACGCCTGCCGCACTTTTTGAATCATCACTTTCAAATTTAAAATTGCTATCTCGAGGCAAAGTCCGAGATATTTATGAAATTGATGACAATCATCTATTGATAGTAACAACTGATAGGTTATCCGCTTTTGATGTTGTTCTTCCAGACCCTATTCCCGGCAAAGGACGTGTATTAACCAGCGTTTCTAACTTTTGGTTTGAAAAAATGAAACACGTGATTCCTAATCATTTGGCAGAACTGAAATTAGAAGAGATTATTCCTGATACTGATGAACGAGCACAAGTAACAGGGCGTGCCATTATAGTAAAACGTTTAAATCCACTGCCTGTTGAAGCTATTGTTCGCGGTTACCTGATTGGGTCCGGCTGGAAAGACTATCAATTATCTGGGGCAATATGTGGCATTACCCTACCTGAAGGGCTACAACAAGCACAGCAATTACCACAGGCCATTTACACCCCCTCTTCAAAAGCCGCCGTTGGAGATCATGACGAAAACATTTCTTTTGAGCAAACTATTACCTTACTAGGCAAAGATTTAGCAGAACAAGTCAAACAAATCAGCCTTAAGCTTTATACTGAAGCAGCCTTGTATGCCAAGCAAAGAGGCATTATTATTGCTGATACCAAGTTTGAATTTGGCCTGGACGACAAAGGAAAATTATTTTTAATTGATGAAGCCCTTACCCCTGATTCATCTAGGTTCTGGCCTGCCGAACAATATCAGGTAGGCATAAGCCCCCCCAGTTTTGACAAACAATTTATTCGTGATTATTTAGAAACATTAAACTGGAATAAAACAGCTCCGGGTCCGACTCTACCCAGAGAGGTCACTGAGACGTGCGCAGCGAAATATGCAGAAGCCGAAACCAAGCTGACACATTAATCCATTTTTAGAACCTGTTCTTATAACAAACCATGCTCAGCAAAAGAATAAGGCGGACCATCTCCAATAATAAAATGATCCAGCACACGAATATCGAACAACTCTAACCCCTGTTTCAATTTTTGGGTAATATGCTTATCCGCCTGACTGGGTTCATTAACACCGGACGGGTGATTGTGGGCAAAAATTACTGCTGCGGAATTATGAAACAAAGCTCTCTTTGCTACTTCCCTGGGGTAAACACTCGCGCCATCAAGGGTTCCTCTGAACAACTCTTCTAATTGAATAACTCGGTGTTGATTATCAAGAAACAAACAGGCAAATACCTCATAGCTATAGCCTCGCAGTTGAGCAGATAAATAAGCCCGGGTAGTTTGCGGACTGGTTAATACATCGCCTCTTTGTAAAATTTCAACAAAATTCCGCTTGGCCATTTCCAACACCGCCTGTAGCTGAGCATATTTTGCATTTCCCAAACCTTTTCCCCTGCAAAACTGAGTTTGATCAGCTTCTAACAATGCCTGCAATGAACCAAATTCAGTTAATAAATCTCTAGCCAGATCAACAGCTGTTTTGCCTGCAATCCCAGTACGGAGAAAAATAGCCAATAACTCTGCATCTGTTAAAATTTCAGCACCTTTAGCTAACAACTTCTCCCGCGGCCGCTCATTGGCCGGCCAATCCTTAATTGACATAATCAAATCCATTAGCTTTTATCAAAATTAAGCATAGAAGAGTTTGTATTAATTTGCCATAATTAGACGTTTTATAATCATTGGATAAAAACCATTAATAAACAAATTTTAATAGGGGTTTGTGGTGGTATTGCCGCTTACAAATCGGCAGAGTTAGTTCGCTTGTTGCGCAAACAAGGAAATGAAGTAAGAGTAGTGATGACAGACGCTGCAATGAAATTCATTTCCCCCCTAACCTTTCAAGCTTTATCAGGTAATCCAGTAGCAACGGATCTACTTGATGCCGAGCAAGAAAATGCAATGGGCCATATAAATCTTGCACGCTGGGCAGATATAGTACTCATTGCACCTGCCACTGCCAATAGTATTGCCAAATTCAGCTATGGTTTGGCTGATGATTTACTTTCCACCCTGTTTTTAGCCACCAGCTGCCCTGTTTATATAGCGCCAGCAATGAACCAGGCCATGTGGAATAAAGCGGTTACCCAGGAAAATATCCAGCGCTTAAAAAATCAAAACGTGCACTTTATTGGTCCAGAATCCGGTGAACAGGCCTGCGGTGAAACTGGCTTTGGTCGCATGTCAGAAGCTAAAGATATTTGTTCCGCATTAATACAAAGCAGCAAAAAAAATACACTACAGGGTATCAATATACTTATTAGTGCAGGTCCAACTAGAGAGCCACTTGATCCCGTTCGCTACATTAGTAATCGTAGTTCTGGAAAAATGGGCTATGCTTTAGCTGAAGCGGCATTAAATATTGGAGCAAATGTCACCTTGGTCAGCGGTCCCGTATCACTCACTGCCGACCAAAGGTTGGATCTTGTTAATATCGAAACAGCTGAGCATATGTATAATGCCGTGTTATCCAGAGCCAATCAACACGATATCTATATAGGTGCCGCGGCTGTCGCAGACTATAGCCCGATTACCTGTAATCCACAAAAGCTCAAAAAACAGGATAATGACAGCATTATAAAGCTACATAAGACTAAAGACATTTTGGCGACAGTTGCATCATTACCCGACAGACCCGCTTTTGTTGTCGGTTTTGCAGCTGAAACAAATAACTTGGAATATTATGCAAAAAACAAATTAAAGCAAAAAAATGTAGATATGATTGCTGCTAACTGGGTAGGTAAGGAACAGGGAGGGTTTGATAAAGATGAAAATGCACTACATGTTTTTTGGAACACTGGGCATAAAGCCCTGGAAATGACCAATAAAAAACATTTAGCAGAACAATTAATTTGCTTGATTGCAGAGAAAACGAATGAAAAAAATACAACTTAAAATTCTTGATAACCGTTTAGGCAATGAAATTCCATTACCAGAATATTCAACAGAAGGTTCAGCTGGCCTCGATTTGCGGGCATGCCTAGACAAGGCTACCCTACTTGAACCTGGGGAAACCATTTTAATCCCAACTGGCTTGGCGATACATATTGCAGATCATCATACAGCCGCTGTGTTACTGCCTCGTTCCGGATTGGGTCATAAACACGGCATTGTATTGGGCAATCTTGTTGGGCTTATTGATTCTGACTATCAAGGTCAAGTTTTTGTATCTTGCTGGAACAGAGGAAACACTGCATTCAACATTGAAATCGGCGAACGTATCGCTCAAATGGTCTTTGTTCCCGTGATGCAAGTAGAATTTGAACAGGTTAACGAATTTTATGAAAGCAGCCGAGGAGAAGGTGGCTTTGGCCATACTGGAAGACACTAAAATGCTGACAGGAGAATAAAGATGGTTCGTATTTTTAGTATATTATCGGTACTAACTATTATCATGACCCTACTTGCAGGAGGAGGCTCATACTGGATTGCACAGTCTGATGTTAGGCTAGCAAAGTTTTCATCAACTAAAGCACTAGCAGATGGATTTGCGACGGGTATTTCTTCACAGCTGAGCACTTTGCAAAATACAGTGTCAAACATGGCTAAAACCTCTGAAGTCATTGCCGCGATTGAAAGTCAAGACCCTCAACAAATAGCTCATACAGTAAGCATGCTGGAAACAATCCTGCCAACTGTAATGAAAATCAGGCTATTACCGGCAAATGTAGCCGATACAGACCTATCAAGCATTCCACACATGGGTAATGCCGATTTAGTCATGGCTCAGGAAACTCTAACAAAAAACCAACCCCCCTTCATACAAGGACAAGGCAAAAACAGACATTTAGCCATAACGGCTGTCATCAAACAAAACAATGTATCCATCGGAATTATTTTAGCCAGCCTACAGTTTAATTTTTTACAATCAACACTAACAAAATTTCAAGTCACTGAGGGATTCGTAGAGCTAAAACAGGGTAAAGTAACACTTGCTTCAACCGGCAACGCATCTAATAAAGACAGTTCAGATAACAACATCAAGATAGTGCGCACCCCCTGGACTATCCATTATTGGCCAATATCTACCACAGTCCTGGATACCTTCATCACAATTGCCAGTATTATTATTGCTCCCGTATTAATAATCTGTCTAGCTTTGTTCATAAGTTATAGAAGTATCAGCCGTCTTCTACATCATGATCAAAGCATTGTTTTAAAAGCCATAAAAGACCTTATGTCGAACAAACTGGTAAGTAGTAGCGAACAAGTAAATCTAAAAGAAATGAAAGCCATGATCACAACTATGATTCAATTTAAACGTGTATTGGATCATGGCGAGAATGATTTTGATAGCGAAACCAATGAGAATCAAACAACAGACACTGATGATTTTTTTGATCAACCCAGTGGTGTTAGCTTCCTTGATATGGACTTAGATGTTGAAGAAAAGGACAGCACAATACAGACAATTGATAGTACACCGGTTACATTACCTGAAGTAGCCTCTAATAATGACAATACACCTGCTATTTTTGCTACTGACTCAATACCAGCCAATACCCAGAAAAAAACATCCTCGACAATCTATAGAGCATACGACATTAGAGGTATCGCAGGACAAACATTAACTAAAGAGTTGGTTTTTGATCTCGGCAAAGCAATAGCTTCAGAAGCAAAAGAACAAAGTATTAAAACAATTATTGTTGGGAGAGACGGACGCTCTTCTAGCTCAGCTTTAGCAACATCATTAGCAAAAGGAATTATTTCAATAGGTGTCAATGTTCTTGATATAGGTTTAGTTCCATCACCTTTGGTTTACTTTGTTGCCCAACATACCGAAGGAAAATCCGGAGTTGTTATAACAGGTGGCCATAATCCTGCTGATTATAATGGACTAAAAATAATCATCAATGGCGAAACATTAGCCGGTGATAAAATCCAGCAACTCAAACAACGTCTGGATAATAATGACTATCTCACGGGACAAACAGGCTCAATAGAAAATAACAGTATGTTCGCCAATGAATACATTGGAATTATTTCTGAAGATATTCATATTGTCAGGCCGATGAAAGTTGTGCTTGATTGTGGCAATGGTGCCACAGGTGAATTAGCTCCAGTTTTATTCAGAACTTTGGGCTGTGAAGTAATCGAATTATTTTGCGATATAGACGGATCATTCCCTAATCACCACCCCGACCCCAGTTTACCCGAAAATCTAAATGACTTAATTACCGCCGTGCAACATTATGAAGCCGATGTAGGTTTTGCCTTTGATGTCGATGGTGACAGGTTAGGTGTAGTAGACTGCAAAGGTAAAATCATTTGGCCGGATAGACAAATGTCGCTTTTTGCCAAAGATGTACTTGCTCTTAAGCCCGGCTCAGAAATTATTTATGATGTAAAATGCTCTCGCCACCTCAGTGAACAAATTATCACCTATGGCGGCCGGCCTTTAATGTGGAAATCTGGCCATGCTTTCATGAAAGCTAAAATAAAAGAAACCGGAGCGGCATTAGCAGGAGAAATGAGCGGTCATTTCTACTTTAATGACCGCTGGTTTGGCTTTGATGACGCACTGTATTCAGCTTCGCGCCTAATTGAAGTTTTATCAGCAGATACTCGTAACAGTGATGAAGTTTTTGCTGACTTACCTGACAGCATCAATACACCGGAAATTAATATTCCATTGGCCGAAGGAGAGAATACCAGTTTAATTGAACAATTATTTTCTACTGCAAGTTTTGCTGATGGAAAAACAACTAATCTTGATGGTCTGCGTGTTGATTTTGCTGATGGATGGGGGCTGGTTAGGGCATCAAACACTATGCCAGCACTGGTACTGCGCTTTGAAGCAGATAACACTGAAGCTTTAAAACATATCCAGTCACAATTTAAAGATTTACTAAAAAAGGTGAAACCAGATATATCATTACCTTTTTGATCTCAAAAAAACCAAACTGACTGCACTTTAAAGCTATACCTAACCAATGAAAAAAAATACTGGCCACGAAATCGCTCACGTACTAATTGAAGCGTTACCTTATATCAAAAAATTTAAAAGCAAAACAATCGTCATCAAGTTTGGTGGGAATGCCATGGTAGATGAAGGGTTGAAACACAGTTTTGCCAGAGACATCGTATTAATGAAACTGGTAGGTATCAACCCGATTATCGTTCATGGAGGCGGCCCACAAATTGGTAATTTGTTAAAGCGACTTAATATTTCATCCCAATTTGTCGATGGTATGCGTGTAACCGACAGTGAAACCATGGACATAGTAGAAATGGTATTAGGCGGACAAGTTAATAAAGAAATTGTTAACCTGATAAATATGAATGGGGGAAAGGCCATAGGCCTAACAGGAAAAGATGGTGACTTTATTCATGCAAAAAAAATAAATCTCAACAAATTCTCAGCTGAAGTCAATGCCTCCGAAATAATTGATTTAGGCCATGTAGGTGAAGTTAGCAGTATCGACCCCGCTGTAGTCAACATGCTTTGTAACAGTGACTTCATTCCAGTTATCGCACCTATAGGTGTTGGTGAAGATGGACATTCCTACAACATCAATGCCGATTTAGTTGCTGGCAAAGTC
Source organism: Methylococcaceae bacterium (assembly GCA_048595505.1). GTDB lineage: Bacteria > Pseudomonadota > Gammaproteobacteria > Methylococcales > Methylomonadaceae > QPIN01. Next base: position 1,424 of record JBJPGG010000151.1, on the reverse strand, counting down.
GCTGAAGTTTTAAACGCAGAGAAACTACTTCTGCTCACAAACACTGCCGGCATTCTGGACAAAGAAGATAAGTTACTCACCGGTTTGTCAATTTCTGACATCAACAAACTAATTGCTGATGGCACAATTGCCGGAGGCATGATTCCTAAAACACGCTGTGCGACAGATGCATTAAAAGGCGGGGTTTCCAGCGTACATATTATTGATGGGAGAGTCAATCATGCCATCCTTCTAGAATTATTTACCGACCAAGGGGTTGGCACTTTATTAGTCAGTCGTTAATCTTTCAAAATCAATTGGGGGCAGAATTTTATAGCGCTCTATAAATTTCACCACTTTTTGCTCCCTCACCGCCTTAGTTTCCTACATCCACGCAGACAAAAAGACCTAATCTCCACCCTTGTTAATTACACAGAGCTTTCTTAAGCATCATGTAATCAACATCTTATGATAAACATTGCAAGCTAACTAATATTCTAGCTTCATTCCTCTTAAAACACTTCTGTCAGCAATAAATAGTTTTAAAAGCTACAAAAGCTGAGGATGTTGTACTCAAGTACAATAGTAAACCCTACTCTTCAAGGTTAAATTGAACACATACTTACAAAAATGTAAGTTTGTATTCAGGCTTTGAGTCCATAGCCCTAAATAAATAAGAAACAGAAATAAAGTGTAAATTATTAACTAAACAGTAGTTGATCTTTAATAATTGGCGTAATAAAGCAAGGCAAGAATCGTTGCCTAGGAAAAATTATTACCTTAAAGTTGCTCCACGTTAATAATTTGTAATTAAACCGTGAACCAACTGATTTATCTTGGATAACAATAATGCACGCCTTTAAGTAATTTATTTAGAGCTTACCCTATCACTAGAAATATGTTGATTAAAAATAATGCATGCTTTAGACTAATAAAGAGGATAAAACCGTGATCCAGTTATCATTTTAATAATGATCTTGATCGCATCAATGGAAAAATTATAGTAATACCAAAAACTGTAAGCTTCGTGGAATAAAATGCTTTTCGTTAAAACCAGCGTTTTAACATAGCCTCATAGCAAAAAAACTGAATTTTTATCAGTGCATTTGTTTCCATAAAGCATGCGGCAATTCTAATAATAACAATAAAATAAGACAGAATGCCACTGCCGACTTATATCGGCACGGGCAAACTCACCCTTATTGCTTTTGGAATTCGTCTCAGCAAACGAAGTTAAATCATAAGCTGTTGTAGCTAGTGCTGCCGCAAAAATGGCTTTTTATAAACAAAAATAATGGAGAAAGGCTCTTATGCGCCCAATTTACCGAAATAAAACAAAGCTTACGCACTGGGCAATCCCTGCGTTCGTTTCTTTGTTTTCAATAACGGGGAGTCCAACGGCCCTCGCCGAAGACAACCCTTTTACCCAACAGGTTCGGTATGTT
>JBJPGG010000150.1:0-2307 GCA_048595505.1 Methylococcaceae bacterium | reverse complement strand
AGAGTGGCGGCTTTGTCTGGTTCGTCTGTGATGTCGTAGTATAACCGTTTTGTTTGATCAGTTTCGGGTTGGTCCATCACATTGGCTATTTCTTTGTCAGCTATTTACAGAAGATAGGTATATCTTGAAATAATACATCTCGCCAAAATTATTGAATAATGATGTTGAGGCTGTTAATTAATTTCTATTGCGAACAAAGAGTTTTGAAAAACCTAAGCCAAGTGCAATACTCGTTGGCAAGATTATATATAATAAATATTTTATATAATGTTTAGCTCGTGTTTCACCTTCGTATAACATTCCATTTTGAAATATATCTGCATAGAGTGGGTAAAATTGTTTTGCAAAAAACACAACTAGTATGAAGAAAAATATAATAAAAAAAAGAAAAGTTTGAACAAACTTAATCATGGTATTTCCCAAAATAATATTGATTTAGATTTTTGTAAATCTGACATTTCTAAATTTTCTTCGGAAAAATAAGGGAATGTTGTTCGCACCCATGTTAAAATAAACCCAATACTAGCAAGCTCATTCCCATCCCAAAGATCAATATGGTCTCCTGTCCGGCTAGATTCATTACTTCGTTGCCAATAGTCTTTAAAAAAGACTATCCCAGTTTTACCTTTAACACTATTTTTAAAGTCTTTTGTAACATCTATAGAAGGTGGGCACCCTGCGAAAGGTTTTTTATTAAGGTAAGTTGCTAACTCTTGAGCTCTAATTACATGAACACCTTTATTTTGTTTGTTTGGTGTTGGACAGTACCAGCACTTTGCCCCAGTAAAAGATTTAAGTAGCACCCCACATTTATAAAGACTATGACTAACATTGATAGCACAATGATTTCCAAATTCATCTTTTTTTGTTGTAGGGTTAATATGTTTAATTTCATTTGATGGATAATTACTCCAGAGATCTTTAAATGTAATGGATTTTTTCTGTACGACTAAAAGAGAGTTACCCTTGTTATTGGTCGTAATTTGTCCTGCTTGATTAGGCATAATATTGCCCCTCCATTTTTGCTAGTGCATCGTCACCTAAAAAGAAATCATAGGCTTCAGGTTTAGATGAATAAATTCTTGGGAGCTCACCTTTGGTGTTTGTACGACCAGATATAATTTCCTTGCCATCCTTTTCAACAAAAAAAGCATAATCATACAAAGGTTTCCCAGTAATAGAGTCAACAATTTGAATCATTTCATCATAAGGAGTGTCTTTGTTTGCAATGTTAACAGAATTAGTTTCTGGACCGGCTAGTATAGTCGGAATAATCACAATAGCACTATCTTCCTCTATCACAGATGTTTCTAATGCCACCGCAAGCGGTGGGGCTTTTGCTTCCCAGCCTGGCGTGGTGTCGTCCGCTGTGATTGCCATTTGCGGTAGAATGGCATTGGCAGGGTTGCTGCCTGAACCAGACACAGGAGAGCCTCCACTGTTAACTCGGATCATCGGTCCCTGAATGCTGATGCCGCCAGGGTTAATGTTGATAAAGCTTCCCCCTGATTTTAGGGTGATGCTGGCACCCGCATCAAGCACAACATTCATACCTGCTTTTAGATGAATTTCTGTCCCGGTATCTACAGCGTATTTCATGCCGGTTTTTTCCTGCAAGTCCATGCTGATATTGCGAGAGGTAGAGCCCGTTATCTTGTCGTTTTGGTCACCTTTAACAGTGAAGTGCTGATTACCTTCTATTTGTTCATATTTGTCTTTTTTTATGAGACTGTGTTTGTTGCCTTCTACGGCTTCAAACTGATCGTTATTGACAATCAGGTGTCTGTCTTTACCTATCCATTCACGGGCATCGTTAAGTACGCGGATATCCTGGTCTTTCTGGGCGTGGATAAAAACCTGTTCTTTGCCTGCTTCGTCTTCAAAACGTAGTTCATTAAAACCTTCGCCCTTGTGGGTTTTGGATTTAATGGTCATTCTTGTTTTGTTGGCTGGCAGCGTGTACGGGGGCTTGTTATAGTCGTGATAAGTGCGCCCGGTAATGATGGGCTGGTCAGGGTCACCTTCTAAAAAACTGACGATGACTTCTTGTCCAATTCTGGGAATCGCTATATTCCCCCAAGAGACACCCGCCCAACCTTGGCTGACCCGTACCCAGCAACTGGAGTGGTCATCGTATTGGCCCTCTAAGTCCCAAGGGAACTGGATTTTAACTCTGCCGTGCTCGTCGCAATAGATTTCTTCGCCTTCAGGCCCGACAATGCGAGCGATTTGTGGGCCGTCTACTCTGGGTTTATTTTGCGGCGTCGGGCGCCAAGGTTGGCCTTGGGGAATTAGAATAAGGCGGTT
>JBJPGG010000149.1:0-7784 GCA_048595505.1 Methylococcaceae bacterium | reverse complement strand
CCGGTGGTGCCCATCGCACTGACAAAATGAGTGATTTTACCATCGGTATCACGCCATATTTCCGGTCCAGTTCCTTCAAAGTGAGCCAGTGGATTATCAGGGTTAGAAAATTGATCCAAAATTCTACCTTTCCCTTCAGCTTGCATAGATCGGGCTACATCTATAGCACCTTCCATACTTTCTACAGCCGGTGTTAAAATAATTTTAGCACCATAAGCCTTCATTGAAGCTATACGTTCGGCACTCATATTATCAGGCATAATCAAGGTCATATTGTAACCTTTAATTGCCGAAGCCATGGCTAATGCAATCCCAGTATTTCCACTGGTTGCTTCAATCAGCTTATCGCCAGGTTTTATTTCCCCTCTAGCCTCAGCATGTTGAATCATACTCAGTGCAGGCCTGTCTTTAACAGATCCAGCAGGGTTATTGCCCTCCAGTTTAACCAACAAGGTATTACTGGTTTCACCAGGTAATCTTTGTAACTTAACCAAAGGCGTATTGCCTACAAAAGATTCTATTGTTTTATAATTCATGCTACTAACCCACCCACACTCTAGCATTTCTAAACATTCTCATCCAAGCCCCATCTTCATTCCAGTCTTCAGGATACCATGAGTTTTGTATGGTTCTAAAACAACGCTCTGGATGCGGCATCATAATAGTAAATCGACCATCTGTCGTTGTAAGTCCTGTAATTCCATCAGGTGACCCGTTTGGATTTGCAGGAAAATCCGTGGTGATTTCGCCATAATTATCAACATAGCTTAACGCAACCAAGGCTTCATTTGCAGTACTATTACTATATTCAGCCCGCCCTTCACCATGGGCAATAACAACTGGCAACATTGAGCCTTCCATACCTGTCATTAAAATAGAAGGTGATGATTGAACTTTAACCATAGAAACTCTGGCTTCAAATTGTTCTGAATCATTACGTTTAAATTCAGGCCAGTCTTCAGCGCCAGGAATAATTTCTTTTAATCCGGACATCATTTGACAACCATTACAAACACCTAAACCAAAGGTATCTGTACGCTTAAAGAAATCAGCAAACTCGACTCTGGCTTTATCATTGAATAAAATTGATTTAGCCCAACCGCCGCCAGCACCTAAGACATCACCATAAGAGAAGCCACCACAAGCAACCAATCCTACAAAATCTTGTAGCGTCACTCTGCCGTGGATAATATCACTCATGTGTACGTCTATCACTGTAAATCCAGCGCGATCAAAAGCTGCCGCCATTTCCACATGTCCATTAACGCCCTGCTCTCTTAAAATAGCGACTTTAGGTTGTTTAATATTAGAATTAGAAAATGCAGCGGTAATATTTTCATTAACATCAAAGCTTAAAACAGAAGATAAGCCTGGGTCTTTATCATCAGCAATACGCTCAAACTGTTGTTTTGCACAATCAGGATCATCACGTAAAGCCTGCATTCTATAACTAACTTCTGACCATATTTTTTGTAACTTAGTTCTACTTGCTGAATAGATTTCCTCGCCCTGAAAAGTAATGTTCAACTGCTGTTGTTCTTCAATCACCCAGCCGATCAAATGGACACAGTGTTCCAGGCCTGCATCGTTGAAAAAATCAACCACATCGTCTGCGTCAGATTGCTTCACCTGAACAACAGCGCCTAACTCTTCATTAAATAAAGCGGCTAATAGGTCTGCATTTTTTTCAATCAAACTATCCAGTTCTATCTCTGCACCCTTACGACCGGCAAATATCATTTCAGCAACGGTTGCTAATAAACCACCATCAGAACGGTCGTGATAAGCCAGTAACTTCTGCTGGCTATTTAAGCGTTGAATCGCATCAAAGAAGTTATTTAATAATTTTGCATCATCCAGATCAGGTACTTCATTTCCCAATTGATTCGTTGTTTGGGCAAAAACAGAACCCCCCAATCGATTCTTGCCAGCACCTAAGTCAATTAAAATCAACACGCTATCTTCATCTTTTAATTGCGGTGTTAAAGTTTTACTAATATCTAATACCGGTGCAAACGCTGTAATAATCAGCGATAACGGTGAAGTCATCACTTTGTCCTGGCCGTTATCTTTCCATACCGTTTTCATCGATAAAGAATCTTTTCCAACGGGAATAGCAATTCCCAATTCTGGGCATATCTCCATTCCCACAGTTTTTACCGTATCATACAAAGCAGCATCTTCACCTTCACTGCCACAAGCAGCCATCCAGTTAGCTGAAAGTTTAACTTTATTTAATGATTCTATTCGTGAGGCAGCTAAGTTAGTTAATGATTCTGCGATAGCCATACGCCCGGAAGCAGGCCCATCAATAATCGCTAACGGGGTTCGTTCCCCCATTGCCATCGCTTCACCTGTTAAAGCATGAAAGCCAGATGCAGTAACGGCTACATCAGCAACCGGTATTTGCCAGGGCCCCACCATTTGATCACGAGCTACCAGACCTGTTACAGAGCGATCGCCAATATTAATCAAGAAGCTTTTATCAGCAACCGCAGGAAATGACAAAACACGTTCTACAGCTTCCGACAATTCAATACCCGTGGTATCCACGGCTTTCAATTCACGTTTGACACGTTTAACATCTTTATGAATTTTAGGTGATTTACCAAATAAAACAGACATCGGAATATCAACAGGCGTTCCATCCAACCAATCATCCGTTAAAGTTAAATGCTGTTCATCAGTTGCTTCACCAATCACTGCATATAAGCAATGCTCTCGTTCACAAAAGGACTTAAACAAATCCAGTGATTGTGGACTAATTGCAACCACATAGCGCTCTTGTGCTTCATTACACCAGATTTGCATAGGCGACATGCCTTTATCGGCATTGTTAACATCCCTTAATTCAAATCGACCGCCTTTATCACAATCATGAATAATTTCAGGTACCGCATTGGACAAACCACCCGCCCCTATATCATGAATAGAGATAACCGGTGTGTCATCGCCCATGGCATTACAGTGATTAATCACTTCCTGGCAACGACGCTCCATTTCCGGGTTTTCCCGTTGCACAGATGCAAAGTCCAATTCTGCTGCACTTTCACCAGACGTTTGAGAAGATGCAGCACTACCGCCCAGGCCAATTAGCATAGCAGGACCACCCAAAATAATAATCAACGAACCGGCTGGAATTATATGTTTATCTACCAGCATAGGTCGAATATTACCCATACCGCCAGCAATCATAATTGGCTTATGATATCCACGATAGTGGTTTGCCTTACCAGTTTCTTCCGGCTGTTCAAAGCTCCGAAAATATCCAGCTATGTTGGGGCGACCAAATTCATTATTAAAGGCAGCCCCACCAATGGGCCCTTCCAGCATAATATCCAATGCAGAAGAAATGCGTTCTGGCTTACCAAAATCTTGTTCCCAGGGTTGTTTAAAACCGGGGATTTTAAGATGAGAAACGGTAAAACCGGTTAATCCTGCTTTAGTAGCGGAACCACGGCCTGTTGCACCCTCGTCTCGAATTTCACCACCTGAACCGGTTGCAGCACCAGGATGAGGGGAAATCGCTGTTGGATGATTATGGGTTTCCACTTTCATTAACAAATGAGCGTCTTCTTCTATATAACTATATTGCCCTGTTTGCGGATTACGAATAAAAACGTCAGCCTTTGAACCTTCAGCAACGGATGCATTATCACTATATGCTGATAGAATTCCTGCTGGATTTTTATCGGCGGTATTTCGAATCATGCTAAACAATGATTTAGCTTGGTCTTCACCGTCTATAGTCCAGCTGGCATTGAATATTTTATGTCGACAATGTTCTGAGTTGGCTTGAGCAAACATCATCAGCTCAACATCCGAGGGGTTTCTACCCAGGTTTTGAAAACTTTCGGTTAAATAATCTATCTCATCGGCAGACAATGCCAAGCCTAATTCTGTGTTTGCCTGTATTAATGCATCACGCCCCTGACCAATAATGGACACAATTTGTAATGGCTGAGGCTGATGATGAATAAATAAATCCAGACCCAGCTCATTTTCAAAGATAGTTTGGGTCATCCTGTCGTGAATCAGAGGATTAATTTTGTGTTTAACTTCAACACTCAAACCATCAAGACTGGAAATAATATATTCCATTCCTCTTTCTAAGCGTTTTACTGATTCCAAGCCACAACGCTCGGCAATTTCAGTTGCTTTGCTAGACCAAGGAGAAATTGTGCCAGGTCTAGGTACAACTAAAAAAGTTTGTCCTTCTGACACAATCTCCGGATCAGCATAACCATAAGACAATAAACGCTTAAGCATTGCTGACTCTTGATCCGTTAGTTCCTTATCGGCATCAACAAAATGGATAAACCTGACCGAAACAGCACTTATAGTAGAATCTATTTGTTGGAGTTGCTTTAATAACTGCTGTAAACGATGCTCCGAAAGAGCAGAAGTTCCGAGAATTTTTAACATGTGCTAAAGGTAGTATGATGTTATGAGCCACTTGACATCAGCAATCAATCACAATCGATTGTCGATCAATCTTCAATCAAGCTGTCAAAGAAAAACGCAATTAAGAGAGGACTAAAAAATCCTCACTGCCTGGGAAAATGACTATTGTTTATTCGCCAAATCAGCTTTTATAGTTTTGTACAATAAATGCAATAACTTTAATCCCCCGCCAGTAGATAAAGGGGTATCATTAGAATCGAGTACAATAACTTCAGTCATTCCACCATTCTCGGCGAGCCTAATTCTAAACTCTTTTTCCTTGGCTGGATCATCCGCAAAAACAAAGATGACTTCATCCCATAAAGAACCATCCTCTACTTTTTTGAAGTCTGGATCATATTGCACGTAATAGAGTCGATCAAACTCATTTCTATTAACAATTTCAATAGAATTGCGACTCAATGCCTTCCCGACAGTACGCCATGATCTCTCTATAGTATCTTCAATTCGTATTCGTGTTGCTCCGCCAGCATATTCAACCAAATCAACATTTATAGTCTCTTCATTTTCAGTGCTGACCGGGGTATCAATGCTTCCAGCTTGACTACCTTCTATGCTTTGCGAAACAGTCGGGGTAGACAAGACCTTAGGTCTTTTTTGGATGGCATGATCAGTTAAATCCTCTGGTATAACTAAAGCTGGGATTTCTGTCGTTAATTGATAATCTCTTTCTTTATCAGGAAAAAGACCTTTAATATAACTACACCCTGAAATGCTTAGAATCAACAAAACACTAATAAACAACTTCAATACATTAAATTCCATCAGTATTTAAATTACCTCAGCCTGGCGCATAGCGTTTCGAACTGCTTCAAAACAATCATCTGTTAACCAGGTTAATGGTAACCGAATACCCTTATTTATTAAGCCCATCTCAGCTACTGCCCACTTTACTGGAATAGGGTTAGACTGGATAAACAACTGTTGATGTAGCCCTGTCAATTTTGCATCTAGTTTTTCTGCGCTGTCTTTATCACCGTTGATAGAGGCCTTGATCATTTGATGCACTAATTTTGGTGCAATATTTCCTGTCACAGTAATAGAGCCATTACCACCTAATAAACAAAATTCACGACTACTTTCATCATCGCCTGAATAAATGGCAAAGTCATTACCACATAAATCACGAATGATGCTAAGTCTATCCAACTCCCCTGTTGCTTCTTTAACACCTACGATATTATCTATCGTAGATAATTTTGCAATCGTTTCCGGCAGCATGTCACAAGCGGTTCTTCCTGGCACATTATATAAAATCTGAGGAATTTCAACTGCGTTAGCTATTGCCTGATAATGAAGAAACAAGCCTTCTTGCGTAGGTTTGTTATAATAAGGCGTTACCAGCAAACAAGCATCTGCCCCTGCTTCTTTGGCTCGTTTCGTCAACACAATGGCTTCAGTAGTAGAATTTGCACCTGTTCCTGCGATAACAGGAATTCTTCCAGCAGAAAAATCAACAACTGACTTTATAACATCGCAATGTTCATTTTCATCAAGCGTTGCCGACTCACCTGTTGTACCCATAGCAACGATAGAATCAGTACCCTGCTCAATATGATATTCCACCAATGTTTTAAGACTATCCTTATCTACTGTGCCGTCACTAGCCATGGGGGTTACTAATGCAACGATACTACCTTGAATCATGCAAATCTCTCATCCAGAATTAATGTAAAAAGGGGTTATTATAACAACTTAATTGAATGAAGAAACTCAGATATTTTCTGAACCTTGGTTATTTAACACGAGGGAGATTAAAAATGAAGTATATTATTGTAGCGTAATTAGTCCACAACACTGCTGAAAAATTGCGGACTAATTACGCCATAGAGGCGCGCAGTAAAGCAGGAGTAATTACCGAAGCCTGCCCTTCATCTAGCTTTGCATCGCTTTAAATTTAACAAGTTAACTCGATCAAAGTAATATCATCAAATTGTTCCGCTTCTCCGCGAAATTGATTGACAGTATTACCCAAAAACTCTATTTCTGCATTACTGTTCAATAACTCACAAAGGGTATGTTCAAACTTGTCTTGGCCAAATTCTTCTTCTTCACTATTGATGACTTCAGTAATACCATCAGAATATGCATAAACTCGGTCACCAGGTTCAATATCAAAGCTTGCTGTTGCCTCAAACTGCTGTTTAATAATCCCCAAAGCCAACATTCCAGACGATATTTTTTGCCACAACTTAGCATTACGATAAATTAAAACATCCGACATTCCACAATTCCATAGTGATAAAACATGACTATCGGAGCTTAACTCGATAAAAATGGCCCCTAGAAACAACCCTGTAGGCATTTTTTCTAACAGCTGCCGGTTAATCTCAAACGCTATTTCTTTTATGGGTATACCTTTAGCAGTCATTGTATAAAAAACATCATAAACAATGGGTCCAGCCACAGCAGCCATTAATCCATGGCCGGTAAAATCACCCATCAAAATATGTCGGATATTATCTGACCTAAAAGCTGATAACATAATATCGCCAGAAGTTTTCTCCACAGGCGCATCTAAAGTCCTTAAATTCGATGTATCAAATGGCTTAGAAGCCCGCATTTTTAAAATAATATTTTCAATAACTTCACGCTCAAAAGTCAGCTGTTCTTGAGTCCTTTTTAACTCATCCTGAAGATCCAGCAAACGTTGTCCTACTTGCAAACGTGCCCTCAATTCCGCATTGGAAAAGGGTTTAACAATATAATTATTGGCCCCAGCTTCTAAGCCTGCCACCACATCATCTGTATCTCCTCGAGAAGTAAGTAAAATAATATACGGCGGATTTTTCGTTATTTGTTGTCGAATACGCAGGCACAAGGCCAATCCATCTAATCGCGGCATTTCCCAGTCTATTAACAATAAAAGTGGTGCATCAGGTTTTTGCAGCGCTTGCCAGGCAAACTCACCATCCTCAACAGCAATTGACTCATACCCCCATTTACGCGTAACAGCTGTCAACATGACCCGAGAAGTCAAATCATCATCTGCAATTAATAACTTCATTTAAGGGCTTCCTCCATAGTTGCTTTTAATTGTGTAAACTGTTCCTCAAGCATAATAAAGTTTTGACTGATTGTTACCATATCATTTGTTTTTCCGGATTCTTCCATTAATGAAGCCACTGCACTCAATGCCATCCCTCCAACATTTGCAGATGCTCCTTTTATTTTATGTGCCTGAGCTGCTGCTTGTTCAACATCTCCATCTTGCATAAAAGTCTTAAGCTGTTCTATTTGCACTGGCATATCGGATAAATACGCATCAGTAATAACTTGTATCAATTCCTTGTCATCCATTAAACGCTCACTCATTGCGA
>JBJPGG010000148.1:0-4763 GCA_048595505.1 Methylococcaceae bacterium | reverse complement strand
CTGATTAGCAAGGATCGTCAGCCAAAGTATTTTCCATGAGTGAAATGAGGTATGGACTTCCGACTAAAATATCTAAAAGAGAGGCCTAGGCTATGAATTCAGTTGAATTTTACTTTAAGCTTTGGTTAAGAGCTTTACGGTTATTCCTCTGAAACCAGGTTTTAAAGGGGTTTTCAGAACCTGGCGGAAGATTCTTTCTAATCAGGTAACTTTTTATCCGACATATACCGAATATGAACTATTCTAAAATGTTAGCAGTTGCCTACCAAGAAGCTTTACTCGGTTTTAACGAAGGAGGGATCCCTGTGGGCGCAGCTATATTTGATAGTAAAGGGCTATTACTTGCTCGTAGACGCAATCGTAGAGTTCAGGACAACGACCCTTCCATACATGGTGAAACTGATGCATTCCGTAAAGCCGGTCGACAACAAAACTACCGCGATAAAATAATGGTAACTACGCTAGCCCCCTGTTGGTATTGCTCAGGCCTGATTCGTCAATTTAATATCGGCAGCGTAATAGTTGGTGAATCAGTCAACTTTGATGGCCATTTAGACTGGCTCAAACAGGCAGGAGTAAACATAATTGATTTAAACGATACTGACTGTATTTGCTTGATGAAGAAATTTATTAAACAATCACCTCAACTTTGGTTTGAAGATATAGGGGAATGTGATTAGTTTTTGGTTATTAGTTGACAATCACCACCATAATGACAGTGATTGTCAACTTACTAACGAAGTTTTGGAGAAAATTAAGGATGTACTGAAAGCATCCTTTAATTATATTCTACAAATAACATTGGAGCTGCTGATGATTTTCCATTATAAGATTCAGCAGTCCGTTCGCCGCTACCAGAAATAATTAATGCTATAGAATTGCCAGATATCCAGCCTGAACGATCTATAATTTCTTGAATCACTATACTAATATCAGAAGTCTGTTGTTCTACTCCTGATGCTGCTACAGTAGTCCATGATGCAGGATTCCATGTAACTGATGCCAGTGTACGAATTCGGCTGGAGATATTTTGACTGGCAGTACTAAACGTCAATGCGTTGTCGATATCCTGTCCAGCAATTATCAAAGATGTGGCTTTCAAATCTACCTCATCCGCCTGGAACTGAATATATGCATTGGTAATATTGGCCCCTTCTGGAATCGAGAGCTTATTAAATCGCAGGCCTACTAGTTGATTTTTTAACACACTGCCATCATCAACCAACTCAAGATCAGTACTACTTATCGAGACATCACCGGAGGAAATCTTCTCTTCTGCATCATCAGAACTAGAAGAAACACGAATGCTCAATGTTTTGGAGATATTATCCAGAAAATTGACTGTAATTATCACTTGGTCAGAACTCTGTAACTGACCATCATTCCCTACCAGTTCCAACACATATGTCCCTGCCAGACTAAAATCTGCCGTGGTATCTACACTGTTCGCATTATTAAAAGTCACGACATCAGGGCCATTGACCGTTTTCCAAGTACTAGCTAATGATCCGTTAGGCAGGCCATCATCGCTAACTGTACCCTTTAGAGTAACAGTATTACCCAAAGTAATAGTCTGATCTACCCCGGCATTCACTGAGGGTTGTTGGTTCTCTGAGTTCACAATATTTTCATATTCTATATGTAACAAAGGGGCTGCCGCTGATTTACCATCAAATGATTCTGCAGTTCGCTCCCCACTTCCAGTAATAATAATCGCTAACGAATGTCCAGATAACCAACCTGGGCGATTTATAATCTCTTGAATCACCGTGCTAATATCTGAAGTCTGTTGCTCAAAACCTGCCTCGCCAACTTTGGTCCACTGTTCAGGTTCCCACACAATTGAAGATAAGGTACGAGCCCGGTTAGAAATATTGTTACGGGCAGTATTAAAAGTTAATGCGTTATCAGTATCCTCTCCTTCTATCATCAAGGATGTTAGCTCCAAATTTACCTCATCCACTTGAAACTGAATATATGCCTTAGTAATAATAGATCCTTCTGGAATAGAAATATTATTAAAACGCATACCTACTAGTTGTTGTTTTGGAGTACTGCCTTCATTAACCAGTTCAAGGTCACTACTACCAACCTCAACAGAACCAGAGGAAGCTAACTCTTCTGCATCATCAGCACTAGACGAAACACGAATGTCCAGGGTATTTGAATTATTATTGCCATCCGGTACGAAAGCAGAGTCTGTAGTAAATACCAGACGATCCCAACTCACACCATACTCACCTGCACGAATAATCAACGGCCAATTTCCTGCTGTTCTGTTAAAACTACCCGGCATTTTTACCCAGTCATAGCTGTTACTTGCAGGAAGTGTGACTTCTACTTCAGGACTATTCGCTAATGAAACAAAAACCGTATTACTATTTTGATCTTTTCCCTTGCCTAAAATCCATACATAAAAAGTAACTTCTTGATCTGTCACTGTGAGTGTATGTTCTGTAAATGCTTCTGCTCCTAATCCTTCCTGTGCTTTAATTGCCACAAGTCTAGAGGCATCAGCATCACTAATTCTTTCTGCAGTTCCATAAAGATAAGCATAATCTTCAGCCTCAAAATATGTAGTGCCTGGCGTTTTCATAGCCACTATATTTCCATTCCCTGCACTGGCATAGCGTACCAGCATAGAATCACTTGCTGTTAATTCACCATCATCTCCAATGAGTCTTAAATGATATTTTCCTTGTTGAGAAAAGAATGCTTCAGCTGATAAATCATTTGCATCATTAAATATTATAGTCCCGGGTCCATCATCTTGCGTCCAGGAACTCACAGTCTGTTGAGAGCGTGGTAAGCCATCATCACTTACTGCCCCTGCTAAAGTAATACTATCATTTGGTTCAAACACCACCTGGTCCATTCCTGCATTCACTGTAGGTCCGATGTTCTCTACACTCGTTCCATCATCAAATTCTTTAGCGCCCAGATCAGGCGCTGAACCGACATATTCAGATGCATTTTGATCTAATACTAATTCCCCATTCCAAATAAATGATGCAACACCGCTGTCTATACTCCGACTATCTGCCAATAGTTGATAAGTTAATGGATCATATTCTGGATCCTTATTTAAAATAATTCCTTTATCTGTAATAGCATCATAGATATTTGTCCCGTTATTGCTAAAAATACTATGTGCAACCACCGAATCCCGTCTAAACCTTTTAACACCTATTTTAGTGTTATTAGCAATAATGTTATTCAGTGCAATAAAATTGTAACCTCCTGTCATCCCGATAGTATTATTGATAACCGTGTTATTGTAAAACAATACCCTTTCTAACATAGGAGATCCTTTATAGTTCTCATCGGTTTTTCCGTCACTCATCAAGCCAATACCTGCCATGGCATTGCTATCAAAAACGTTATTGTAAATATAAAACTCCCTGCCGCTATCATCCGATGTATGATCAATTAATTGAATCCCATCTTCATCGCTTCCATTGAATGTATTATCATGGATGTCATACGTCATGCCTGGCTGAGAACTTGAAAATAAACGAATCTCCATACCATCATCACCACTGTTACGAATATCATTAAACTCTATGGTAAAGTGTCCTTCTCGTGAATCGATATCTATAGCATCATCACGGCTGTCTTCAATGGTGTTATAACCCACATAGCCATAACCAGTCCGTTCAAAGCTAATAGCATCTTTAGCATTATTGCTCATAATATTATGTTGAATTACCGCAGCATCATTAATAATGATTGGGTAACTAAAGCGGGTAATCGTTAGTCCACTAATTTCAACATCAACACCCTCTTGATGCTCAGTTTCAAACAAAGTATTACCTTTATCAACGCCATCTAAAATAGTCTGGCTGATGAACTTTTTGTCGCCTGTTTTATACCATTGAGAAGTGATGGTCAGCTGCTTAGTTATGAGGATTTTTCTTGTTTGTTTATAGGTTCCCGGAGCAAGAATAATGACGTCACCAGACTTAGCCGCACTAACAGCATCAGTAAGAGTAAGCCGATCAGATGGTACGTTAATGGTAGCTGCAAACAGATTATTAGCTGATAAGAAAAGAATTATCAGTATACAACTCATACCCTTTTTACGATGTACAAACGCCTTCATTCATTACTCCTTTACATTAATGGGTTATGTTTCTTAAAATATTCATTGAAAACAGGCGTTCAAATACGCTGTCTCTATTCGCATAAACCTAAAGCTTAGCAACCTTGGTTTGATGAATCGATTTGTTGTAGAGTGGACTTCGGTCATTGCTCCTGCACATTCTACTAACCAAAGTTACCAAACTACTTGGTTTATCCAGAACAGATGGTGGCTAACAATAGAATGAATAGTCATGCTATTCACTCAGATTAAAACTATTAAACCTGGCCAAAATCTACTACGCCACTGCTAATTACGCTTGGGCAGTGTTAGAAAGTCTCATTTACTTCAAGTAAACTCCGATTTTCTACTCCGTCCACACACAACTAGTTGGGGCTGGTATCGATCTTGAACAGGTCTAAGTGATTTGTTTATATTTTTGCCAAATCCACTGCCATAATAGCAATCGATGTTAAATTGGCTTCGTATAGTAAAGGAAATAGCCTAAAGTCAACTGTACTTAACTCTGTAGTTTTTTAGCTATTTAGTGCCTGAACGGAAAAGCATAAAGCTGAGCGAGGCCCACAAAATGTTGACTCAGACTGCGTACTAGCCATTTCAAAATTCGCCAAACACAGACGCAAAGCACCATTTTTCTGTCCACATGGCGTTAAAAACCATT
>JBJPGG010000147.1:0-6289 GCA_048595505.1 Methylococcaceae bacterium | reverse complement strand
CCGACGCATTATTGCCGAAGCGGCTTTGGATTCGGATTTTGATAGGGTTTGCCCCAAATATAGCAGCTCCCCTGTAAATTCGGTGGTAGCTGTTTTACTTCGCATGGTGGCTTGATAAAATTTTAGGAAACTTCAGTTCATCTAACACAACTAATTTTTGCTTGGTTGCTAGTAAATTGCCTGACAGATCAAGCGAGGCAGAATTAAAACCGTGTAAATAAATTATCGCGTTTTTCATCTGTTTAACACACAACTACAACTGTTGAACTCGTTCCAATATTGCTTGAGCATGACCTTCATGAGAGACACCATACATTGCTTCTTCCAACACGCCCGCTTTATTAATAATAAATGTAGAGCGCAAAATGGCCATTTTTTTTACACCATTTTTCTCTTTTTCTTGCCACACACCATAGTTCTCACAGACCTCGCCACTTTCATCCGCTAGTAAATCCAGTTTCAAGCCAAATTTTTCTATAAAATCAGTATGACTGGCGCAAGAATCTTTACTGACCCCAATGACAACCGTATCTACCGCTGCAAATTCATTAGCAAGCCTGGTAAAGTCATTCGCTTCTATCGTACAACCTGGGGTGTCATCTTTAGGATAAAAATATAGGACCACATTTTTATTCCCACTAAAAGAAGATAATTCAACGATGACGTTATGCTGGTTTTTTGTACTAAATGCAGGTGCTGTTTGATTTTTTTCTAACATGAAAGACTCCTGGGTAAAGGATTTATTATTTGAAAATAACTCACCTTCTGATTATCACTCAATTCCATAGCTAAAAAAACCTTAAAATTCACCAATGATTTTCTCGTATGAATTTTATGAACTACAAGACAACATAGAACACCCCGCTCTTTGCCGCGCCCAATCAGGCCTTTTTTCAGCAAACTGCTGTTTATCCGGCTGTTCGTCATAAGGATGACGCATAACATCCAACAATTCATTTACCATAGAAAAGTCGCCCTGCTCTGCTTTATCAATCGCTAATTGAGATAAATAATTTCTTAACACAAATTTTGGATTTGCTGCATTCATACGTTGCATTTTATCAGACTGAGTCGTACCGTCTTTTTGTACTCGAACGATATATTTCCGTAGCCAACTTGCAATACGTGATCTATATGATTCATTCACTGCATCAAACCTATAATACGCATCCAGCAAGGGTTCAATCAATTGTTCATCGCTTGATTCGTCTACAACCAGACTTATATCAAGCAAAGCTAACTTGCGATAAAAAATGGTCATATCCGTTTCCACTTCTGCCAGCAAAGCCAGTAACTGTTGACACAACTCAGAATCTGTTTCCAAATCAAATTTCTTTAACCCCAACTTATGAACCATCATTGCCTGCCAACCTGAGTCAAAGGTTTTGCTATAGACTTCCATGGCTTGTTGTAACGGTTCAACGTCTCCTACTAAAGGGTATATTGCATTAGCTAACTGCACCAGATTCCAACAGGCAATATCGGGCTGCTGTCCATATCGATATCGCTTCTCGCCTGCATCTGTTGTATTTGGAGTCCAGTTGGGATCATAGTCATCCAGCCAACCATAAGGACCATAGTCTATAGTCAAACCCAAAATTGACATATTATCCGTATTCATCACCCCATGAACAAAGCCTACTCGCTGCCAATGCACAATCATTTCTGCCGTTTTAGTACAAACCTCTTCAAACCAGGTCAGGTAACTATCTTTATCAAGTTGTTTATTCTGTTTTAGTAAATGAGGAAAATCAGTTCGAATGGTGTAATCGACAAATTGTCGTAATAAATCAGTCTCACTTCGAGAGGTAAAAATCTGAAAACTACCAAAACGTGTAAATGAAGGTGATACCCGACAAACCACAGCCCCCTGCTCTGCTTTTCTGTTGCCGTCATAAAACATATCTCGCATCACTTGTTCACCCGTCAACATCAAACTCAGAGCTCGTGTGGTTGGAATACCTAAATGATGCATGGCCTCACTACATAAAAACTCGCGTACTGATGAACGTAAAACCGCTAGGCCATCTGCAGAACGAGAATACGGTGTTAGGCCAGCACCTTTCAGCTGAAGTGCCCAGCGCTGATTTTGCTGGTTAACTACTTCACCTAAATTAATCGCACGCCCATCACCCAATTGTCCAGCCCAATGGCCAAATTGGTGTCCCCCATAACACATTGCGTAAGGTTTCATACCTAGAAGTATTTCATTACCAACAAACACCTGTGCGAATTGTTCAGATTCACAATCTGCAACTGTAAGCCCCAGCAGTTCAGCCATATCTTTCGAATAGGCTACCATATTGGGTGCTTTTACTTTTGTGGGTAAAACAAACGAATGGCATGCACCTTTCACTTGTCTGCAATAATTTTTGGTTTCTTTATCCGCAGGTAATTCCTGTATAAAACGATTATCAAAAACCAGCCCATCCAGACCATTAACTTTTTGTGTATGTGAACTCATCAGCGTTTCGTTGCTACTCAATAATCAACCATTATCGAGTTAATCTACTGTTTTTATCTACCTTAAATTTATTAGTGTATCTATAGTCTGAATCTGCACACTTTTGATACCAGCAGATCTGCATTGATATTAACAAACCACAGGTTAACTTAAAATAGATAGGTACGTTGTAGGACGGACTTCGGTAATTGCTCCTGCATACTCTACTACACGCCATCTATGGCTTAATCAATCAGCAATACTCGCTTATAGCGGACTGAAGTCCGCTCTACACACCACAGCCTAAAATTTGTTAATAGCTATGTTATTGATTGATACCGTCCATTTTTAAAAAATCCAGAATAGTGTTGGTTAAAAACTGTGCTTGTTCCGTTTTAAAAATATGCTGTGCATGTGCCTTGCCATCAATTAGAACCAGCTTTTTGGGATCAGCAGCGTCTTTATATGCTGACTGAATTGATTTAGCTCGATATTCAGCTTTACTGGCTATAAATAATACATGTCCCTTTAATTTTTCTGGCTTAATAACCTGCGCAGGTGACAGTAAAATAAGTTGATCAATGGTCTCTGGCTGAGAATATACACTCGCTTTTGCTGCCGCCGCTCCTCCCATACTGGCACCCAGCACCGTTACTTTGTTAATTTTTTTCTGCTTTGTTAAAAATTGTACAGCCGCCAATATATCTTCATATAAAGCCTGGTTTTTATCACCTTGTGTTGATTTGTTATACCCTCTAAAGTCAATTGCTAACACAGTATAATTTTCCTGCAGCAGACGCTGTTTAAATTCGCCCCAACTATCTTTATCGAATACTGCACCATGCGCTAATATAACTGCATGGCTCCCACGCAATTGAAAATCAGCATAAATCATTGCATTGTCTTGAGTTTTAAATTTAATTTCTGCAGCCCAGACGCTACTGTTGCATAATATAATCAAAAAAAATAAAACTGAACGTAGCATAAAAGTACCTCGTATAGACATTGGTAGTATTTTTCTCATAAAAAAAATTTAAGATGAAAAACCAATTAGTTAAAGTCACTATCACATTATTCCTTACTCTATTCTATTCTTATTCGAGAGCAGAGGTATCTGGAAAAATGATAGCTTTTGCTTGTTATAGTTGTCATGGAGAAAACTTACAACAACTCAATCTACCCCAACCACTCTCCTCAGATAAACTAATACAAACCTTACTAGCCTTTAAATACGACAAAAAAACTGCCACTATAATGGACCGAATTACCAAAGGATATACGGATACTGAGTTAAAGTCAGTAGCTACTTATTTAAGTGAGTTAAATTAGATGTTTTCCAGACGCCAGTTTATTAAGTTAGCAGGAAGTTCTGCAGCTTTGTTTGTGCCCGGCTGTAACAATACTGGCATCAAATCATCTGTAACAGCTCATGTCGTTATTATTGGAGGTGGCTTTGGCGGTGCAACAGCTGCAAAAACCATTCGCCAATTAGATCCCAATATTCAAGTCACTTTAATTGAACCCAAAACTGAATATACAACATGCCCTGGAAGTAATTGGGTACTAGGCGGTTTAAAGAATATCAATACTCTCACTTTCAATTATAAAATCTTATCTAATTATTATGGAATTAGTTTGATTCATCAAAGAGTTATCAAGATCAACCCTGAAAAGCATTTGGTAACATTAAGCGATAATCAGCAAATAAATTATGACAGATTAATTGTTTCGCCTGGCATAGATTTTCGTTGGGACACTATTGAAGGCCATGATGAATCTTCAACTCAGTTGATTCCACATGCGTGGAAAGCCGGTGTTCAGACCACTCTTCTTAATAATCAACTAAAAGCCATGCACAATGGCGGAACCGTTGTTATATGCGCTCCACCCAATCCATTCAGATGTCCTCCTGGCCCTTATGAGCGTGCCAGCATGATTGCCCATTACTTAAAAAAATATAAACCCAAATCAAAGTTATTAATTCTCGATCCAAAAAGCCAGTTCTCTAAGCAAAGTCTGTTTATTGATGGCTGGGAAAAACATTACGGCTATAACTCCGATAACAGTATGATCGAATGGCTGTCAATTCCAGATAATCCCGTGGTGAAAATCAATGTTAAACGTAAACAACTGGAAACTGACTTTGGAGATCGTTTTACAGCCGATGTTTTAAATTATATTCCTGCACAAAAAGCCGGAAACATTGCCCAAACTTCGGGACTCTGTGACAACAGTGGCTGGTGTCCGGTAAACCATAAGACTGCCGAATCGACTCTTCATCCAGATATTCATGTTATTGGCGATGCATCAAGTCATAGCCCCATTCCTAAATCTGCCTTTGCTGCCAATTCTGAAGCAAAAGTTTGTGCCTTTGCAGTGGTAAATTTACTGAATGAAGTTGAGCTCCTAGAACCCACATGGATTAATACTTGTTATAGCTTGATTACAGCTAATCACGGAATATCAATTGCAATGGTCTACAAGCTAGGTCCAGAAGACACTTTAGTTAAAGCTAAAGGCTCAGGTGGGGTAAGCCAAAATTTAGACATTCAATCTCTACGTCAAGAAGCAGCCTATGCCAAAAAATGGTTTGATAGCATTACCACTGACAGTTTTGGTTAAACCTATAAATCATTTAAATCATGGCTTGTTGTTATGTGACCCTGTTCTAATATTCAAAATTGAACACATTATCTACTTAATACATGGCCTATCCTATAGTATTATGCATAGGGTATTATTTTTACTCACACACCATTTTAACTTCAGCTTTAATTAAGAGAATACAGATGGATAACCGAAGAATTTGCAAACGTTATGCCTTAGTTGCTGAAGTCAAACTAACTCACCCTTCCTTTGGTGATTACATTACTACAACCACAGATGCATCTGATAGTGGCGTTTTTATTATTATAAACGATCTTGAATTACCACCTGTAGGCAGTACCCTCAAATTACAAATCATCAATAATCAGCAGGAAATGCCCATAAAAGAGGTGACATTAACTCGAGTTTCTAGCGGGCAGGGAGCTGGACTGGCTTTTTGTGACTGGGATATTAAAAATACTACTGAATAAAATCAATTCGCAATTATCTATCAGCTTTCAAAAGATAGTTGTGTGTCGAATTCAGCTTGCCAATCCTGGTTAAATTTTTCAACAGCGGGATCTATCGCAGGATGCTCAATCATCTGTGCAGCCACATCGACAGGAATGGTAATAGCCCCTACCCCCAACTTCATTACCTGCATGACTTGCAGTGTATTTTTAAAACTGGCTGGCAACACTATACAATCCATACCCTGCTGAGTAAGTAACAACTGTAAATCAGCGACCACCGCTATGCCATCACAGCCCATGGTATCCATCCGGTTAACATAGGGAGCCAAATAATCAGCACCACAGAGCGCGGCAACAAAACCTTGTTGTGCACTGTAAATAGCCGTTGCTAAAACCTTTATTTTTTCCCGTTTTATTATTTTAATAGCCGCCAACCCCACCTCAGTCGCAGGTATTTTAACCACCATATCATAGGGAGGCGCATCTATTTTTTTTGCTTCTGCCACCATACCAGCAACGCTCTGACTTACCACCTGAACATGGAAACGAGCATCATCACCTAATATTTCAGTTAAATCTGATAGAGCCTTATTAACGCCGACACCGGCCTTTGCCAAAATGGATGGGTTTGTAGTCACACCTTTTATAGGTAGTGCTTGACCGACAAGTATTATTTACCTATAAATACAATGGTTTATGGTAAAATATGAGTTTAAAGATTACCTGGTGTTAAATTTAGAATTATTTAAAAAAGTGTACAAGCTATTGATATTAATAGACTGCGATT
>JBJPGG010000146.1:0-4783 GCA_048595505.1 Methylococcaceae bacterium | reverse complement strand
GGCTCATAAGCATACCGATACCACTGGGTGTTATCGTTGTGAGTCGCATGCGGTGCCTTCTCGGGATGGTAAACGGGTGTTGTTTGCAATGACGGACCCGGGCTCTTCTAAAGATATTAAACCTTATATTGTGGATACGCGATTCTAGTATTTTCATGATGATGCGTTAAGTATCATGGATTTTAACAAAAAGACCTTCCGCTTGGCTGGGGGTCTTTTTTTGGTTATTACAAAGCCAATTTTGCCTGCTGCATCAAAGTATTAATGGCAACTTCCATTTGCTGCTGTTCAGGCAAGGTGTCTTTATTTGACGATTTAGTTTCCACAGTCACCTGCTCGCCAACAGCGACCACAATCTGAGTAAAAGGTTTAGGTATCATAAATCGATCCCATGAGTTGATATACCATGCATTCTTTGCAGCACAAGCAATTGGTAACATCGGTGCTTTTGTCATCTGTGAGAGCATAACAGCACCTGGTTTGAATTTAAAAATAGGCCCAGTTGGACCATCAGAAGTTGTTACCGGTGAGACCCCCTGTTTAACAATAATCTGATACATATCACGTAATGCTTGCGCGCCAGTACGTGTTGATGAACCACGAATAACGATGGCTCCACGTGATGAAACAATTTTTGCAGGAATCTCACCGTCTGCCGATGGACTGACTAAAAAACCAATATTTATTCCACGCTTAATTTGTTTCAACATATACCAGGCACAAAATAAATGTTGCTGATGCCAATAACAAGGAATCACCGGTTTTTGCATTTTAACCACTTCATCCATATTCTTCTGCCCAATAACTTTAACGCGACAGCTAGTCCAGATAAAGTTAACAAGAACAATGGCAACCGGTTTTAAAAGAAAATTAGTAAGTTTCCTCTTAAACTTTATTTTTTTTTGTTTTTTTTTCTTTGCTGTCTGCAGGCTTTGAGGCACACTTTCTACCACAGGCTCTGAATCTCCATCAGTCGTATTTTGTGTTGGTTTTTTACCGTAGGGATTAGTTGTCATAATATTAATTTAAATTTCTATAACCGCACTTGCATTTTAATAATCCTGTCATACGTTTGTAAACCCTTAAAAGATTTAACATCACTTAAATTTTAAAACATCTAATTACTTCGACGATAGCCACTACTGTACTTTTCTGCTATCTATTTGTACTAAATCATTCTCTCAGTAAGGTTTTATGTAATATAATCGGAAACTATTAACTTTCTTCATGGCTATTAACAAACTACAGGTATTAATTATAGGGCGGACTTTAGTCCGCTATAACATACTATCTTCATATCTCAAATCAACCTGTCGATTATTAACAGGCATAATTTTCTTTAAAACTACTATTTTCTGCTCTTATGGTCAACGTTACCAACACAATACTTGCCCCTGGCCCTGAAGCCCCGCTGACCATTGATATAGACCTTGAGTCACAACAGGCCATCGCTAAGCTAATTAAGCAGTATGGTGGTATCGTTAAAATTAATGATTCTAAACGTCAGGATTTATCTTATATCATAACCAATCCGGATGCGATCAAACACATCTTAATAACAAACCACACTAATTACATTAAAGGCACCGGATTTGAGCGTGTCAAAATGCTGCTGGGCAATGGAATCATTGTCAGTGACGGTGATTTTTGGCGACGTCAACGTACTATGATTCAACCTGCATTTAGCCGAAAAAACGTGCTGCAACTATGTGAAATGATCAAAACAGTGACACAGAAATTAATACCACAATGGCAACTAAAAGCCGAAACTGGCAGCAGCATCAATATTACTGAAGAAATGAGTGAATTTGCACTAGAAGTTATATTACGCGCAATCCTTAGTAACGACTTGGAAAATATTATAACCGAACAGGGGCAAAACCCTTTTTCTTTTCTTGCAACTGACCCAACCCGCGACCTTTCCGTTGCAATGAAATTTCGCCAACTTGGAAAGTTGGTTCAAAAAGTTATCGACGCTCGGCGTGTAACGAATAAACAATCGGGTGACTTACTTGACTCCCTAATGGCTGCTAAAGATAAAAACGGCAACCCTATGTCAGACAAAGAACTCATTGATGAAGTCATGACTATGATTATAGCCGGACACGAGACCTCTGCCGGCACACTCAACTGGGTATGGTATGAATTATCACAAAACCCGGAAGCAGATGAAAAAGCCTATCAAGAAGTTACTTCGCTAGTTCACAATAACAGCATTGCAATTGATGACCTGACAAAGTTACGTTACACCAAACAATGTATTGATGAAGCGCTGCGTTTATATCCACCGGTATGGTTATTTAGCCGAAAATCAATAGATGATGATGAAGTCCTCGGTTATTCTATTCCGGCTGGAACCAATGTTTTTCTCTCACCTTATTTCACCCACCGTGACCCTAGCTGTTGGAAAAAACCTGAAGAATTTTATCCCGAACACTTTACTGATGATGGTGCACAACTTAAACATAAATACAGTTTTATTCCATTTTCAGCAGGCCCTCGTCGTTGTATCGGTGAATATTTCTCCTATGTGGAAATGCAGGCTCATCTTGCCATCATGCTTAATTTATTTAAACTAGGAACACTGCCAAATCAATCCATTGAAATAGAACCTGCTATCAATTTACGCACCAAAAATAGCATAATGATGCAAATAACACTGCGTTAAGATAAACTTGCACTCTATAATACACACCCAAGACCCTATATGCCCCTGCAAACAGCCATGACGTTCGAGACACTTACACAAGCGCTTGACCATAACCTTAGCGAATCACATACGATAAATTACTTAGGTAGTAATAATAAAGAATCGTACGTCAGTTTTAAAGACCTAAAAGACCGCGCCTTAGGTATCCTGTTTAATCTACAACAAAGAGGGGTTAAACACGGTGACCAACTCATTATTCATATCGATAATGATGAATTTTTTCTTGATGCATTCTGGGCTGGCCTATACGGTGGTATTGTTCCTGTCCCTGTCGCCACAGCAACTAATGAAGAACACCGACTAAAACTAATCCGAATTTTTAACAAGCTTGAATCTCCCTGGATTTATACTGATAAAAAAGCGCTCGATAAAATACTATTATTCTGCCAATCAAACAACATGGCAGAACAAGCAGAATTATTTTCGAAAAAAAGCATACTCATAGAAGATATAGAAGACATCTCGACTACCGGCTCGACCCAAGCTGTTAAACCCGATGATATTGCATTTATTCAATTCTCTTCCGGTTCGACCAGTGAACCCAAAGGTGTAGTACTTACACATAAAAACATCATGTCGAATATTAGTGCCATTATCGAAGGTGCTGAATTTACCCAAGACGATAGTTTTTTCAGCTGGATGCCACTGACTCATGACATGGGCATAATTGGATTTCACCTAACTCCCATTGTAATCTGTATTAATCACACTATTATGGACACCAGCGTTTTTGTACGTCGCCCATTATTATGGTTATCAGCTGTCAGTAGTAAACGTTCGACTATTTTATGCTCCCCTAATTTTGGTTATAAACATTTTCTTAAAGTTTATGAAGCAAAAGGAATTGATTCCATTGACCTGTCCAATGTACGTCTAATATTCAATGGTGCCGAACCCATTTCTACGGAAATATGCAAGCAATTTTTAGGTGCTATGGCAGAACATGGCCTAAAGCCCAACACTATGTTTCCCGTTTATGGCTTAGCTGAAGCAAGTCTTGCTGTCTCTTTCCCAACACCTGGAGCGGCACTCGAAAGTATAAAGCTAAATCGTCAGCAACTGGCCATTGGTGATATTGTAGAAATAAGCAGCAACGAAGCAATAGAATTTGTATTTGTAGGCAAACCTATCAAAGATTGCCAGGTGCGTATAACCGACTTAAATGACCACCCACTTGACGAAAACTCTATTGGCAAAATTCAGTTACGTGGTGACAATGTAACGAACGGTTACTACCTTGCTGCTGAAATTAACAAACAATTAATAACTGAAGACGGCTGGCTTGATACCGGTGACCTCGGTGCCTTCATAAATCACCAAATGATCATCACAGGAAGAATAAAAGATATCATCTTTGTAAATGGACTTAATTTATACTCTCATGACCTTGAAAATATTCTTCACAGACTGGATGAACTTGAGCTGGGGAAAGTAGTCGCAACGGGAGCTAGAAAAGCAGATAGTAATGAAGATGAGGTTATTATATTTATCCTTCATCGAGCTGATATTGAATCCTTTATACCACTATTAAAAACTATAAGAAAAACCATAAACGAAAAAACCGGTGTAGAATTACAACACGTTATTCCAGTTAAACGCATACCCAAAACAACCAGTGGTAAGATTCAAAGACATTTGCTGAATGATGCCTATACTTCTGGCGAATACGATAGTGTCATTAGTGAAATAAAGATCATCTTAAATCAACAAGGAAATCAGCTCGAAGATCAAACTAGCAGTACCGATGGTGATATAGAAGCCGATTCAATAGAAAGTCAAATCCTACAAATATGCAACTCTATCGTCCCTAATAAAAACATTGGCCTTGATGATAATCTATTTGAAATAGGTATTAGTTCACTTGCGCTAGTCGAAATACATGAACAAATAGATGAATTATTCCCTGGAAAAGTTGATATATCTGACCTGTTTGACAACCCAACGGTAATAGAGCTCTCTCACTTTCTTGGGTCGACAACCATAAATTAAGAGACTACTCAGAAAATTGACCCTCCTTTTACAGAGCACACTGGATATACTGAATTGAATGTTAGTTCTCGGACAAGCTCCTAA
>JBJPGG010000145.1:0-3365 GCA_048595505.1 Methylococcaceae bacterium | reverse complement strand
AATTTTAAATGTGATATATGTGTATTTGTAAATTTTAAATGTGATATATGTGTATTTGTAAATTTTAAATGTGATATATGTGTATTTGTAAATTTTAAATGCAATCTCTCCATTTGGGAGCTACATGTATCTGAAAAACTTACCGAAAGATGTGACGCCCCAGCCGATGACGGCGGAAAAAAAAAAAAGTATTAATTATTTTAAAGAGTTACATTCTTAAATTTCATATTCTTTTTTTTAATACTCATGTATATTATATGACTTTTTTTTTTTTTAAACATAATGCTATTTCAATTTCTTTTTTTCTCCTTTTACTGTTGTAATACATGCCTATGTTTTTTTACAAGTACTCCTGTGTTAAGCTGATGGCAGACCAGGACACTTTGATGCCCACAACGTTGAGCCGTTGACTTTGCTATCGTCATTTTCAGGGGGTTTTTTTTATGACAGACGGTCGAGGGTACGTGTTTTGATAATATTCGCATGGCTATCGTCTTATATGTGTATATAGGGATAGATAAAAATATGTTTCATTTAAAAAAAACCCTGAAGAGGACGACAGCAAATTCGACGACTCAATGTTGCTGGCGTCAAATTGTCATCGTCTGCCATCGGCTTTAGAAAGACACTTTATTGATTTTAATAAAGTTTGTATATAAAATAATAAACCTTCAATGAAAAATCATGATTGATACACTATATAATTAATATATATATATATATCAATCGATAAGTCTAAAATTATAATTTTGCTTAGAATGCAATCTTAAGAGTTTGCTTCCAAAAATAAGTAATTAATTTCTATAAGTTGAAACGAAAACAAAAATGTAGGCTAAATGCTGTTTTTATGTTTAAAATTAAATCAATGAAGGATTGAAGACAATAATTATGGTTAGTGGGGCCTAAGTAAAAGGTACTGTAAAGTAAGGGCCATTCAATAATAAGACACAAACCTAAACTTTCACTTAGAATTATTCGTTGTGAGAAAAAAATTAACAATTGTCAAATTTAAGTGGAATAAACATATTAATAATTTTTTTTTTTAAAGGTAAAATTTATTGTAGTATAGAAATAGCCAAAAAGGTGACACAAAATGGCCAGATGTTAAAAATTCAAGTTCAAAACGTGTTGATAAATTGGAAATCACAGAAAGACAATAACACGAAGTGGTGACGTCACTATAATTACACCATGTGACCATCCTAGAATCCTGAATAATTTCTAAACAAAAATGCAAAGAGGAATACTCTTACCTTTTGTAGATGAGAACAGGCAAGTTTACTGCACAACTCTTAATGTGATGCTCAGCTTAAGGAACCTTCTCAAATCTAGTCAGGTAAACGATTTCTCAACGCGTTTATATCTGCATGCTTACTTCCCTTGTTAAGCCTAGTTTTCCCAGAAAAACACCAAGCAGTTGTTTTTGAAGGAACAAAATGATATGACGAAACGATGTTTAGCTTGAAAGAATAACTATGTCCTGCTTTTTGTCTGGGGTAAACCAGAAACTGGTTTCGTAATCAGATAAACGTGTTTTACGTTTAAAAAAAAAGAAGAATATATTTAAGAAAAATGTTTATGGCAAGGACAAATTGCGAGGATAATTGCGTCTTGTTTTCTTATTGGCTCCAACGCAGTTATAACTTAAACTATATATAACTATTTATTTAATTTACGAGCAATTAAGCTCTTTTTCTGGTAAAACACATTAATAATATCCTTCATAATATATGCAATATTCACAGGTTCAAAAAAGAAATATAGATTGAATGCCTGATAAAATCCAATCAGGTTTTATATAAATCGCTTTTCCGATTCTTTACTATTTAATATTGAAATCAATTTAAACATTATGTAGAACAAAGTTTAAGTCCACCAGTTCATAAATGGAGATACACCCAGGTTAAAATGGACCATTGACTTTAATAGTAAAATTAATTAAAGTTAATAGTTATACTATCAATCTTTAACGATTTGAGCCAACAATTTAAATATAATATATATATATATATAGTTCTACCATTAACCATTTTTTCCTGTGTGTATGGATGTATTCCAGAAATATGCATGTAGGTATATGTACTCGACCTTGAGGGCGGCGCAGCAGTGCTCTAGCCTCATGACTCGAATTCGATTCTCGTAAGCGCCATTGGTTGATGTTAGGAAGGGCATCCAATCGTTAAAGAGCTTTCTTGCCACATTAAGTCCTAATTTAGGCAACCGTCCAAAGCCCAGAAATGGGAGATCAGGACGTTAAAACCAATTCATGAGTCATACAATGTTCAGGGAAGGACATTATAATGTCTAAACAAGGAAAATATGTAATTTTTGAGTAAGATTCCAGGAATAAAAGTTATCCACCAGCTTCTGGCCGCTAGCTATAGCAGCTCAATAGCATGTGTGATATATAAAGCAGTCGGACCAGTTTGTGATGTTGAGTTCTGGCATGATGCTGATTAGAAAAATATGCTTTGATCGTTCAAGCAGCTGTCTGCATATTCCTATGATAAGCCTATCATATAAATTATATGGTTCAAGGTCACGTTAATTGCGTTGAATTATATATTTCCTCTTCGTGTCTTATCTAGTAAATAATATTCAAGATTAATTATTTACGTTTCTGGAAATATGATTCGCTGAATATTCCCGGAATTAATGTCACACACTATATTACATTGAGGGTTATTTTATTGTTAATAAGAAATAATATGGAAACTTTCATGATGGCGATATAGGTTAGATGTCATAATGTAAACGGTTATGACGCCAATCATAGGTTTTTGAAACACCTAACGTTTCGCCAATATATAATATAATATAAATATATAAATAATATATAATATTTATTTTAATAAACCTGAATATATAAGCGACAACTGCTCCGGTGTCGCAGAAGCGATCGTTACTGACAGGTCTACGTTGAGCGGTGCGAGGAAGATCCATCGAAGGAGGAGCAAACAGAAGAACTGATGGACGTGATTGGAATTCACATGCGTCCAACAATAACGCCGGCGATCAGACGCAAGCTTGTACACTCGATCGGTATGCAACTTCGAAGAAGCTCTAGTTGACCAACTTATGGTTTTGCGTCATATTCATGCAGACATTTTGTAATGGTATTTGCATAGATGAAAATAAAAGCTTAAATATTTAAATTTGTGGTGTTCAAGCTTCTTTGTGTTTCAACTCGTTCTTACTTGGCATACTGTAATTTAATTGGGCATTCGATCAGCATTCGGAAGAAAGTATGGTGTCGATCCGTCGGACAGTATTCAAGCCGTCAATATGTTCGTTGGCAAGCCGAGTTTCACGACTCTGATGTCTAAGTGTAAGTAAAAGAAATGTGAAAATAATAATATAATAAA
>JBJPGG010000144.1:0-14314 GCA_048595505.1 Methylococcaceae bacterium | reverse complement strand
AAATGTTTTTCTAAGATATTTTGTCGAAATTCAATGATTTACACAAAAATACAAAATTTGTAGTGCCAACTGGCCACCCTTTAAAAATTCAAGCTATTGATTTATTGGGATAGTACCTAAAATTGTCACGAAGATAGGTTAAAACTTCCATAAGAAAAAAACCAAAAGGTAAGGCTCACATTAGTTTGAGCCCCATTCAGATTGATGTGTCTCAAGATACAATTCAAATTCATCTATTGGTAAGGGTTTACTAAAATAATAACCCTGAGCATAACGACAATGATGTTGTTTTAGAAAATTCAACTGCTGTTCTGTTTCAACCCCTTCAGCGATAACCTTGATGTTCATTTTTTCAGCTAATGATAGAATTGTTTCAACTAATAAGGCGTCACTAGGGTCTGTGGTTAAGTCGTTAATGAATTCTCTGTCAATTTTTAGAATCTCTACAGGGAAGCGTTTAAGGTAGCTTAAGGACGAATACCCCGTGCCAAAGTCATCTAACGATATTTGCATACCCATTTCTTGCATTTTAGTTAAGGTGTCAATACAGTGTCGTTCCTTATCCATAAAGACAGATTCAGTGATTTCCACGGTGATTTGAGACAAAGGGATACCGTGGTTTGTAAATACTGAATCCCACTCTTTATCACAGGTACCGATTGAAAATTGTTTGGGTGATTTGTTAATTGAGATATGAATGGGGTTTAATCCCATTTGTTGCCAGTGCTGCATATCTTGAGCGACTCTTTTGACTACCCAATCACCAATAGACCCAATTAGACTGGCTTCTTCGGCTATTGGAATAAATTCCACCGGCGATACAGAGCCTAAAGCTGATTGTGTCCATCGAATCAACGCTTCTGCACTAACGATTTGATGATTAGTAATATCGATGATGGGTTGATAAGCCACTGAAAACTCATTGTGATCTATTGCCCTTCGAAGATGATGTAACAATATAATCCGTCTTTCTGATTCGGCTTGTATAAGGGGGGTATAGTAATGATAGCGATTACGTCCTGATTCTTTCGCTGAGTACATGGCATGATCTGAGTGTTTTTGTAGCGTCTGACTATCGCTTCCGTCATCTGGATAGATGCTGATACCAATACTTGCAGAAATAACTATTTCGTTACCCTCGATATCAACGGGTTTAACAAATGTTGAAAATATTTTCTTTGCGATAATCTCAGCATCAATCGCTTTTTCTAATTCAGGAAGTATAAGGGTGAATTCGTCACCGCCCATTCTAGCAACGGTATCAGAACTACGTACAATTGAATTTAAACGTTTGGCTACTTCCATCAAAAGTAAATCGCCTGCTCTATGTCCCCAGGTATCATTTATCCACTTAAACCGGTCTAAGTCTAAAAACATCAGGGCAATTCTTTTTTTGGAACGTTTTGCCTGATTTATCGCTAGTTCCATTCGGTCGTTGAATAGGTTGCGGTTTGGTAATTCAGTTAAGCTATCATAATTAGCCTGAAACCGAATCAATTCTTCCTGTGCTTTACGTGTACTGATATCATTAAAAATAGAAACATATTGAATAATATTACCTTGAGGGTCATTAATCGCAGTAATTGATTGCCAAGTGGGGTAAATATGTCCATCTGTGTGTCGATTCCATACCTCCCCTTGCCAACTTCCCTGTTGTTTTAATTCAAGCCGGAATTTATGAAAGAAATGCTCATCGTGATAGCCTGATGCTAAGATATTGGGTGTTTTACCTAATGCCTGTTCCTCCGTAAATCCTGTAATGATGGTAAATGCCGCATTGGTAGACCTAATAATATTATTTTCATCGGTTACAAATATAGCTTCAGTCGTGGTTTCATAGACCGTTGCAGCCTGTTTTAAACTGGCTTCAACTAGCTTCTGTTCAGTAATATCCTGACTTACCCCAAAAACTCTGATCACGTCATTATTTTGATCAATATCAACTTCTGTAATGGCTCGAATATAACGAGTGTTGCCGTCATCTAATAACAATCTGAATACAAATTCTGTTGGCACACGATTAACCATACAATCGATATTAAATTTTTCAACTAACGCTTTATCATCAGGATGGATTGCATCAATGTATTTGTCATAGGTGGGAGAGATTGAGTCAGGTGTAAAACCAAAATTCAGGAATTCCTGATGAGACCATTCCGCAATATTTGAGCCGGGGTAATACTGCCAATTACCGACTTTAGATGTGGACTGAACACGTTCAGCCGTTTGTACACAGTATTGTAATTCTTTTGCTATCTGGTTTTTTTCTAAATGGTCTATTACATTATTAATATTTGTGACTAAGAGATTAAAGAATCCATTACCACCTTCTCCTCTAGCCAAAAAATGAGTGCATCCACAATGCGTAGCATCAGGAATTATCAGGTCACTATCGTCTTCTATGATGATAATTGACTGATATAAAAGATTTTGTATAGAAAGTTCTTTGAGAATGCCTAGGCTGTTAGGGTAGGGATAATCTAAAATCAATATATCGAAAGAAGTATTGCTAATGTTGTCTAAACAAGCTTGATTACCATTAGAGAAATCAACAGCATACCCTTTGTTCCGAAGATAGCTTTTTGTTGATGCTACAGTTGAGTTATCATTATTGATATAGAGAATATGAATTGGTTTGTTCATGTCAAGCGAAGGTAATCAGAAAATAATTTTGAATTCAGTCTTTACTGCTACATTAGAAAAAACTAGAATCCACTAAAAGTATAGTCTAAATCGGAGTGACTTATCGGTTATTATCTTTAGAAAACAATGCACTAATGCTTGGTGTTAGTTGGGTTTTCTAAGATTTATGAAGACGAAGATACAATCCACTGTCCATCTATAGATTTCAGCACATTAGAAGTTGAGGGTGGCTATTTACGTCGAAGTATCAGGACTTTCTACACGAAAACCTGCTTGTCGCTTTCGATAACTAAATTTTTGCTGGCACAGCCAACAATAAGCAGCTTGAGACAGCCCTGATGACTACCATTGCTCTACGTGATCTAACCAGAAAGATTTAACTTGTTGGTTTTGTGTGAATGCCATTTAAAATTGCCCAGCTATTAATCGTAGGAAACAGTGTGGCATTATTATCTGCAATATCAAGTTGGCCGATCCTTTGATATGTAGTCTTTGAAACATGTGGATGTGTTGAATATCGAAAATTCATAGCGCCAGAGAAGGCGTGTAGTAGAACACCGCAGGAGCAGTTGCCGGGGAGCTGTTTTCAACCACGCCCATATTTTCCACAAAAACTGTACACAAGTGAATTTTCTAGAATGATGGCGAGCGATGTAGCGTGTTAATAATTAAACTATGTTATATAAAATAGTTTAATGTTGTCATATGGCCTATTTTGTTTTAAACTTCAACTTGGGTACTATTTCACAGAAAGAGTAGGTCTTCGGCGTTAGACTTAAGTTGTCATATTGAACAATGAGGTAAAGAAAATGAGTTTATTATTTCAACAGAAAAATTCTTTTTTCTCTCGGGTTAAAGAAAATAAATCATTAGATAAAGCAGAGTTACTTGGACATGATGAAGCAAGTAAACAAAATGCTCTAAATGCGGTAGCTATATTACAAAAATATAAAACAAACGTTCATGAATTTACGGATGGAATTGTTGATTTTTGGCCCTTACCAAAAAGGGTGATGGAACGTTATCATTTTGACGATGTAGAGCAGTTAAATGAATGGCTGGATGGTATGTCTTAGACCAATCCGTTCGGCACGTTTATTTCGTGTCAAAAATAATGGTAATGCTTTGCTGGCTAAGGGAGTTTTTTTATGTTTGATAAGAGCAAAAACATCTGAAACAAGAGTGCCGAATGATATACTTGATATAAATTATCTTCAATAGAGGTTTGTGGTTTGCGGATCACGTTGAATATTGATGACTATTTTATAATAATCAGGTTGGCTGACTTCTTGATTTTTCTTACAGATGGTGAGAAGGAACGCAGGAAAGCAATAGTTAGAGTTTCTTGTTTCAGGTGATGAAACATTGGATGTAGCAAAAAAATGTGGGTCTATGTTAGGTTCTGTCTTCAATTTTTGAGGCGAAATGGAATATCTGTTCCAGGTGCTGATGCGCTTGTTGCAGAATTTGCCGTTCGAAATTAAATGTCTGTAGTGACGGTAGATAAATATGTAACATATTTAACGATAATCTTTGTTTATCCTGCTGGAAAGTGATCTTTTATTTTTTCTTCGTTAGCCTCTCCTCACATTTTGAATGTAAATCTTTCATAAAATAATGGAATTTAAATTAAAAAATACTGATGGTTTTGCGCGTAGAGGACAGTTAACATTTGCGCGAGGTACCATTGAAACCCCTATTTTTATGCCGGTTGGTACATACGGTTCAGTAAAATCATTAACCCCAGAAGAGCTAACAGGTATTGGTGCACAAATAATTTTAGGTAATACCTTTCATCTTATGCTGCGCCCAGGTATGGAAGTTATGAAAGCCCATGGTGATTTACATGATTTTATGCATTGGGAAAAACCGATTTTAACTGATTCGGGAGGTTTTCAGGTTTTTAGTCTGGGTGCAATGCGAAAGATTACCGAGCAAGGGGTGACGTTTAAATCACCGATTAATGGCAGTAAGATTTTTATGGGGCCTGAAGAGTCCATGCTGGTACAGAGAGATTTAGGTTCTGATATCGTGATGATATTTGATGAATGTACACCTTATCCGGCAACGGTGCAGGAAGCTGCAGATTCGATGCGTCTTTCTTTACGTTGGGCGGAGCGTAGTAAGAAAGCGCATGGAGACAATCCTGCTGCGTTATTTGGTATTGTTCAAGGCGGTATGTATGAGAATTTGCGTCAAGAGTCAATAGACGGTTTGCTTGATATAGGCTTTGATGGCTATGCGATTGGTGGTCTTTCAGTCGGTGAACCTAAAGATGAAATGATGGCAACTCTGGATGTAGTGCATAACAAGATGCCAGTAGATAAACCCCGGTATTTAATGGGTGTTGGTACACCTGAGGATTTGGTTGAAGCAGTCAGGCGTGGTATAGATATGTTTGATTGTGTGATGCCTACACGAAATGCCAGAAATGGTCATTTGTTTACTAGAGCGGGTGTTGTTAAAATCAGGAATAGTCAGTATGAATTTGATACCAGGCCACTGGATGAAAGCTGTGCCTGTTATACCTGTCAGAATTATTCCCGGTCTTATCTTCGGCACCTAGATAAATGCCGGGAAATGCTGGGGCCAAGACTGAATACAATCCATAATTTGTATTATTATTTGCTGCTTATGCAGGAAATGCGAGATGCAATAGAAAATAGTACATTTGATGATTTTGTGAAACAATTTTATCAGTTACGAAAGAAAGTCGTTCCCAGTGATTAATATACACAACGGACTGTTTTTTTAATCATATATTACCTAAATCCGTGATTACTGTGTCATAATAAATGGTTTTGATATTGGCTATCTGTAATGTATAGCTTTAATAAATTAATAATTATTACAACTGAGGATAACAATGAGTTTTTTTATATCTGATGCAGTGGCTCAAGCTGCCCCGGCGTCATCTGAACCTGGTATTGAAGGATTGCTGTTTCCTTTAGCAATATTAGTGTTCTTTTACTTTTTATTTATTCGCCCTCAAGCAAAGAAATCTAAAGAACAAAAAGCAATGTTATCTGCTTTAGCAAAAGGCGCAGAAGTCGTTACTAGCGGTGGCATATTAGGCAAAGTTGTTGACGTAGATGATAACTTTGTAAAACTTGAAATTAATGATAATTTGTTTATTCAAGTTCAGCGTCATGCTATAACAACCATGATGCCTAAAGGTACTTATAAAACCGTCAATAAAAAATCTAAACCTAAATCTTAATTTTTATTTCTCGAAAAACTCAACAGACCAAACTCTGTTGAGTTTTTGCGTTTAATCGTTGGAAGAAAAATGCAAAACCGTTTCCCTGTTTGGAAAAACTTTCTCATTCTGATTGTCTTAGTCATCGGAATATTTTATGCACTGCCAAATCTTTTTGGTAATGATCCATCTGTTCAAGTGTCTTCATCGACAACGACTAAGCTGGAACAAACCAAGGCTGATGAAATTGAAAACAGTCTTAAAAAGGCTGGTTTAACAGTAAAATCATTCGAATTTGATAATGGAAAAGTGCTGGCTCGCTTTACTAATACGGATGAACAGTTAAAAGCAGCTGATTTACTCCGAGATACTTTAGGCAATAATATCACGGTCGCCTTAAATTTGGCTCCCGCCACGCCTGACTGGTTGCGGTCGCTGGGCGCTAGTCCTATGTATTTAGGCCTGGATCTTCGTGGTGGTGTACATTTCTTGTTGGAAGTGGATATGGATGCTGCTATTAAACAAGCCGAAGATAGATATTATAATGATATTCGTGCAGCGCTTAGAGCAGCAAAAATAAGATACCAAACAGTGTCTAAAGATAATGCCAGTATAAAGATTAAATTGAGGGCTGGAGATACAACCGCGGCAACTCTGGATCTACTAGCTGACGACTTTAGAGAGCTTAAGGTGACAGAAACAGATGATCCAACTGAATTATTGGTTAAATTGTCTGAAAATGAACAAGTAGAAATTAAAAAATTTGCTCTGGCTCAGAATATGACCACTTTGCGGAATCGGGTTAATGAAATTGGAGTCGCTGAACCTGTTATTCAACAACAAGGTGATAATCGTATTGTTGTTCAGTTGCCCGGCGTGCAAGATACTACGCGTGCAAAAGAAATTCTTGGTACCACAGCGACCTTGGAATATCGCCTAGTTGATGTTGAACATGATGTCCAAAAGGCCGTATCAGGGCGTGTTCCAGTAGGTACTCGTTTATATTACGAAAAAAATGGACAGCCTATTTTACTGAAGCGTAAAGTTATTGTTACTGGCGATCAGATTGTTGACGCTTCTTCAGGGCTAGATCAAAATGGTTCGGCTGCGGTATTTATTACCTTGAACGGTATAGGTGCGAAGAAAATGGGTAAAATGACCCAGAAAAATATTGGTAAACCCATGGCTGTGGTGTTTATTGAGTATAAATCTGAAACACGTATAGTGAATGGCAAAAAAATCCGTAAGAAGGAAAAGATACAAAAAGTCATCAGTGTTGCAACGATTCGAGATAGTTTCAGCAAGCGCTTTCAGACTACCGGTCTGGACAGCCCTCAAGAAGCACGTAACCTTGCTTTATTGTTAAGAGCCGGGGCGCTAGCTGCTCCAGTAGATATTGTTGAAGAACGTACTGTAGGGCCTAGCCTTGGACAGGATAATATTGATAAAGGCCTGATGTCAGTAGTTGTCGGCTTTGTTTTAGTGTTGATATTTATGGCAGTGTATTACAAGACCTTTGGATTGATTGCCAATGTCGCACTGGCCTTTAATCTGGTTATCATCGTCGCAATATTGTCTTTATTACAGGCGACACTTACCTTACCAGGTATAGCGGGTATTGTATTAACAGTCGGTATGGCTGTAGATGCTAATGTACTTATTTTTGAGCGAATAAAGGAAGAGGTCAAAATAGGAAACACTCCGCAATCAAGTATTTTTACCGGTTATGAAAAAGCATTTGTGACTATTTTAGATGCTAACATCACTACATTACTGGTTGCTTTGGTATTGTTTGGTTTTGGTACAGGACCTATAAAAGGTTTTGCCGTGACATTATCCATAGGCATCCTAGTTTCTTTGTTCACAGCTATTTGGGGTACTCGGATGATAGTAAACTGGGTTTATGGTAATCGTCATATTGAAAAACTGTCTGTTTAATGGGAAGAGATGATGTTTAAACAAGAAATAGATTTTTTAGGTAAACGTAAAATAGCTCTGATCATTTCCAGCATATTAATTATATGTTCAATTGCTTCACTGGCTATTAACGGTTTAAAACTGGGTATTGATTTTACTGGCGGCACGCTGGTTGAAGTAGGCTATAAACAATCAGCCGATTTATCAGTGTTACGCAAGGCATTGAGTGAAACGGGGTTTGCAGATGCGACTGTACAACACTTTGGAACCACAAAAGATGTGCTTATCCGGATAAAACCTCGCGAAGGTGTCAGCAATGCTGAATTAAGTACTCAAGTTCTGAGTGCGGTTAATAAACATTCAGCTGAACCCGCAGATTTACGACGTGTTGAATTTGTCGGTCCTCAGGTGGGTGATGAATTGGCAGAAGACGGAGGCTTGGCATTACTATATTCCATGTTTGGTATTCTCATTTATGTAGCATGGCGATTTGAGCATAAGTTCTCATTGGGTTCAGTTGCTGCATTAGTTCATGACGTTATTATTACTTTAGGTTTCTTTTCCGTGGTACAGATGGAGTTTGATTTAACTGTGTTAGCTGCAGTCCTGGCTGTCATTGGTTATTCTTTAAACGATACCATTGTTGTTTATGACAGGATAAGAGAAAACTTTAGAAATCTGAGAAAAGACTCTTCAGAAAACATTATGAATATTTCGCTTAATCAAACATTAAGCAGAACATTAGTGACATCAATTACCACTGCTTTGGTGTTAATTGCACTTGCCTTATTAGGTGGTGAGATTATTCATAACTTTGCTATTGCTCTTCTAATTGGTGTGGGTATCGGTACCTATTCATCAATTTATGTAGCAAGCCCTATCGTATTAGCCTTGGGCATCACCAAAGAAGATTTAATGGTGCCAGTCAAAGAAGGCGAAGAAATAGATGAGATGCCTTAAGAGCAGGTTCAAGGCTAAAGGGGCAAGGTAAGAGCAAAAGATAAAAGCAAAACACGGCTATCAATTAGTCCGAGTAGTTAAACCAAATTTTTATACAATAACTGGAGTTTTAAATAAATGGCAATAGAACGTACTTTTTCAATCATTAAACCAGATGCAGTTGCGAAAAATGTTATCGGTGAAATCGTAAGTCGTTTTGAAAAAAATGGATTAAGAATTGTTGCATCAAAAATGTTGCAACTATCACAACAGCAAGCAGAAGGATTTTATGCTGAACATAAAGAGCGCCCTTTCTATAATGATTTGGTTGCATTTATGACTTCAGGTCCTGTTGTTGTACAAGTCATGGAAGGAGAAGGTGCGGTATTAAAAAATCGTGATTTGATGGGAGCAACTAACCCTAAAGAAGCTGATGCCGGTACTATTCGTGCAGATTTTGCAGAAAGTATTGATGAAAATGCAGTGCATGGTTCAGATGCAACTGAATCAGCAGCAAGAGAAATTTCATATTTCTTTTCAAATGACGAACTTTGTGACCGCATCCGCTAAGCAACAGTTAGTTAATTTACTCGATTTCGATAGAAAAGGTCTTAGTGCCTTTTTTGTTGAGATGGGTGAAAAACCATTTCGGGCAACCCAGTTGCTAAAATGGATTTATCAGGAAGATGTCACAGATTTTGAGCAGATGACTAACCTGAGCAAGTCTTTGCGTGCATATTTAAAGCAACATTGCACGATTACGTCACCAGAAATACTGATCGAACAAGTCGCTAGTGATGGAACTAGAAAGTGGGCGATTGAAATGAGTGGTGGAAATCGCGTGGAAACAGTTTTCATTCCTGAAGAAAAACGCGGTACTTTATGTGTTTCCTCCCAAATTGGTTGTGCTTTAGCGTGTACTTTTTGCTCTACAGCAAAACAGGGTTTTAACAGAAACCTATCTGTTTCAGAAATTATCGGACAACTTTATGTGGCACAGCAACGTTTAGGACCGGAAACAAGAATAACCAATGTGGTAATGATGGGTATGGGTGAACCTCTGCTCAATTTTGATAATGTCGTTGCCGCGATGAATTTAATGATGGATGATTTTACCTTTGGATTATCCAAACGAAGGGTTACCGTGAGTACATCGGGTATTGTGCCTGCAATGAACAGATTAAATGAAGTTTGTGATGTTAGCATGGCCGTTTCATTACATGCAGCAAATGATGAATTAAGAAACGAACTGGTACCGATAAATCTAAAATATCCGTTGTCTGAATTAATGAGGGCCTGTAGGGAATATGCATCACAAGGACCCAGAAAATATATTACCTTTGAATATGTCATGCTAGAGGGAATTAATGATTCGATTCAAGATGCAAGAGCATTAAGCCGATTATTAAAAAATGTACCCTCAAAAATAAACCTTATTCCGTTTAACCCTTTTCCAAATTCTGAGTATCATTGTTCATCTACTGAAACGATTGCTAGATTTAAGGATGTTTTGTATAAAGCAGGCATTGTAACCACGATTCGAAAAACACGTGGTGAAGATATTGATGCTGCGTGTGGACAGTTGGTTGGAAAAGTCAAAGATAAAAGCCGTAGACATTTAAAATCACAAGCGATGGGTTCAGCATATGTTTCATAAAGCCATAATTAAGTGGATATTAGTTAGCTTGATATGTGTTTTTATTAATGCTTGTTCGACTATCAATGGTTCCAGAGCCGGTAGCACTAACGAAAAACAAGCAGAGCTGTATCTACAAATGGGTGTGCGCTACCTGGAAATGAACAAATTAAAAACGGCAAAGGAAAAGCTGGAAACGTCCTTGGCATTTGATTCAAAAAATGCAGAGATTCATAATGCTTTAGGCGTATTGACTGAACGCTTAAAACAATATGATATTGCTAGAGAATACTATCAAGACGCTTTTAGCAGAGATAGTAAAAATGCCAGTATTAACAATAACTATGGCCGATTCTTATGTGATAGAGGCGAGTATGACAAAGGAAAAAACCTTCTAAAACAGGCATTAGCTATGCCTTTGAATAATAGAAAATGGTTTGCATTTACAAATATAGGGCGCTGTGAATTAAGGCAAGGACAACAACAGCTGGCCGAAAGTAATTTTAGACAGGCTTTACAGCAAAATAGTCGCTATTCACCTGCACTTTTTGAGATGCAAAAAATAAGCTATCGTGACGGCAAATATATGTCGGCTAGAGCATTTTTAGAACGCTATCTTGCCGTAGCCAATCATAACGAAGAAACATTGTGGTATGCAGTACAAACAGAACGGGTTTTAGGCAATAAAGAATTGTCGGAAGAATACCGTGATAAATTGTTAATTCAATTTCCTGCTTCCAAACAGGCTCAGCAATTAAAAACTGCAATTAGATAGTGAACAAAGGTTAAAGGTTAAAGTTGAAGCCTCGCGATTATTAATGATAGTTGTAAAAAAATATATTAATACATTAGAAAAATAAATGGCAAAGAATAATCAGTCAGTTCAGGCAATCCGAGGCATGCACGATGTGCTTCCTGAACAATCACCCCGTTGGCAATATGCAGAAAAAATAATAAGAGAAGTATTATCTAGCTACTGTTACAAGGAAATCCGACTTCCTATTGTTGAAAAAACAGAGTTGTTCAAACGTTCTATTGGCGAAGTAACAGATATCGTCGAAAAGGAAATGTACACCTTTAATGACCGTAATAATGATTCACTTACCTTAAGACCGGAAGGTACAGCAGGGTGTTTAAGAGCTTGTCTAGAACATGGTTTATTGCATAATCAAGTGCATAGACTTTGGTATTATGGTCCTATGTTTAGACATGAGCGCCCACAGAAAGGACGCTATCGGCAATTTTATCAATTAGGCGTAGAAACTTATGGAATGCCAGGTCCTGAGATAGATGCTGAAGTGATCTTGCTAACAGACAGAATGTGGAATAAGCTGGGAGTTAGAGATAAGGTAAGATTAGAATTAAATACTCTGGGAACCACTGAAGAAAGATTAGTTTACCGGGCAGAATTAGTCACTTATTTTAAACAACATATTGAG
The DNA here is from genome assembly GCA_048595505.1 of Methylococcaceae bacterium. GTDB lineage: Bacteria > Pseudomonadota > Gammaproteobacteria > Methylococcales > Methylomonadaceae > QPIN01. The sequence goes on along the minus strand of JBJPGG010000144.1, from coordinate 2,541 downwards.
TTGCTGGATGAAGATAGTCTACGTAGGCTGGAAACTAATCCATTAAGAATTTTGGATAGTAAGAACAGGGGTTTACATCAACTAATCCGGAATGCGCCAGAACTGATGGACTTTTTAGGGGAGGACAGCCGGAAACATTTTGAAACATTAACCGAAATATTAGATAATCTGGGTGTTAAATACCAGATAAACAGTAGATTGGTGAGAGGCCTGGATTATTATGGGAAAACTGTTTTTGAATGGGTGACTGATGATCTAGGTGCACAAGGCACGATTTGTGCGGGTGGACGATATGATGGCTTAATTGAACAGTTAGGTGGAAAAGCGAATCATGCTATTGGTTTTGCTATGGGTATGGAAAGATTATTATTGTTGATGGAGCAGTTGGACAATGTACCTGTAGAGCGAGCGGTTGATGTTTATATGATTAGTGTAGGCTCAGACGCTGAAAAAGAAAGCATGCGTTTGGCTGAAAAAATTAGGAATGAAGTCGATGGCGTGAAATTACAAGTCAACTGTGGCGGTGGTAGTTTTAAAAGCCAGTTTAAGAAAGCTGATAAAAGTGGAGCTGAATATGCACTTATTTTAGGTGATGATGAAGTCAGCCGAGATGAAGTGAGTGTTAAGCCGCTAAGAATTGATCAAGAGCAAAAAAATATGGCTCAAAGTGAAGTTATTGAGTTATTGAAGCAATCAATTTAATCTTGTTTTTACGTTTTGGATTAAACGCTTTAACGAGAATGATAAATTTTTTTAAAAAAACTTAGAGAATAAACGTGGAAATTTACGATACAGATGAAGAGCAGGTTGCAGCAATTAAACGATGGTGGAAAGAGAACGGGACATCAATAATAGTTGGTCTATTTGCCGGTGGCTTGATTATCGGAGGTTGGAACTTGTGGAAAAACAATGTTCAGGAAAAATCTAGTCAGGCGTCAGCATTATATGGACAGCTGTTGGAAAGTATCAATAGTGAAAATACTGAATCTAGCGAAAAAATTGCTGAGCGTGTAATAGATCAATATGGCTCAACGGCTTATGCAAGCTACGCAGCGCTACTCCTTGCAAAAACTAAAGTACAGCAAGGTGATCTGGATGCAGCAATCAGTATCTTTAAAAAACAAATGCATGAAGCTGATTCTTCGGAATTAAAAAATATCGCCAGAATGCGGTTAATTAAATTAATGCTAGCTAAAGGTGAGAGTGAAAAAGGTTTGCAACTAATTGCTGAAGCAGACCAATCTAGCACTCAAGCTTTTGCAGCAAATTATGATGAATTAAAAGGTGACCTGTACGTTGCATTAGATCGTTTAGGTGAAGCGCGAACAGCGTATGAAAGTGCATTAAGAGCAGGGTTAAAGTCTCCACTGTTACAATTTAAACTGGATGATATTAGTTCAGCAGAAATAATGGAAATTAAAACAGATGAAGGTTTGGCTGCGAATAAACCAACTGCTAATGCAAACGAATAATAAAATTTATAGATAGCTAAATGATACTTCTAAACCAGAATTGAAAAAAATTGATGAGAAAAAATAGTATTAGTTGTACTTCCTTGTTATTGACGAGTCTGGCTGTTTTATCACTCTCAGGGTGTGCAGCGCTAGAAACAACTAATGAACTTGCTACTGGAATTACCAGTTATTTTTTAGGTGGGGAAGATAATCAGGAACCTCCTGCAGAATTGGTTGAATATACAGCTGAAATTGAACTTGATGAAATATGGAAAGAAAATGTTGGGGTTGGGTCAGACGGACATTTTTTGAACTTAGTACTTGCAGTTAGTTACGGTAAGATTCTGGCTGCAGATCGAGAAGGTCTGTTGCAAGCAAGAGAAATAAAAACAGGTGATTTAGTTTGGGAAGCAGAAACTGACTATCAATTCTCAGCAGGGCCGGGCGTTGGTAATAAAATTGCTATTGTAGCAACCAGTAATGCCGAAGTTGTTGCCTTTAATATAGAAACAGGAGAACAAAAATGGGTTTCTTCTGTTTCCAGTGAAGTCCTGGCTACACCAGTTGTTGAAAATAACATCGTTGTGATAAGAACAACAGATGGGAGAGTGATCGCTTTAAGTGAGGAAGATGGAACTCAATTGTGGGCTTTTGAAAGAAGTGTACCTGCTTTGAGTATTCGAGGAACAGGATCACCGATCATTGTTGATCAGAATGTGATTGTTGGTTATGCCAATGGAAAATTGCTGTCGTTAAGGTTAATTGATGGAAAAAATGGTTGGGAAACCAGTATTGCAATTCCCAGTGGAAGGTCTGAAGTTGAACGCTTAGTTGATCTTGACGTGGACCCAGTTGAAACAGATGGTGTGATATTCATTTCCAGTTATCAGGGGGGTACAACTGCAATTCTAGAACTTGATGGTGATGTATTATGGAGAAATGACGATGTCTCCTCGCACTCTGGACTCAGTTATGACTGGCGTTATTTATATGTCAGTGATTCAGCTAGTCATGTCTGGCAATTAGACCAAAGGAACGGTGCTTCACTGTGGAAACAGGATGAATTATTTAACAGAAGGCTGACAGC
>JBJPGG010000143.1:0-6055 GCA_048595505.1 Methylococcaceae bacterium | reverse complement strand
AGGAAATATTGGTTAGCGGGTGCTTATATTGGGGTGACAAAGTCTTTGTTTATGGTAGGAACTGCAGGTTGCGAAATAAAGCAGAAATTACGCTAAAACCCTGTCAAGAACTTTTTTAGTTATTTACGCTGAGTAGTTACTAATTTGACTGAATAGCTGGATAAAACCTAAGCTGATTTATTGATAGGTTTTACTCTTATGTTTTAACCAGCCGTTAACATGTCGTCCCGCTGGGTCATGATGTGTCCAATGAACAATGCCACCTTTAGTGTTCCATTCATATTCGCCATAAAATTCAACGGAATCTCCAGTGTTTAGGCTATTGATTTTAGGTGCTAAGTCAATATTGTGTGCGATCAATAATGAAAGGTTGTTGAATTTTAGAATGAATTTTTGGTGTCTGGAGCCCTTATTGTCATCCGCTAATATCCTGCTTACGATGCCTGTTCCTTGAACCTGAATATCACTCTGTTTGTTGTTGTATGCTGACTGGACAGTTGAGCCAGTGAGCTGAGCATTTGGTAGATCGCTGGACAGAGAAGCATTGTCTAACTGTTCTAGTCCATAGCCCAGTACAATAATGGCTATTAAATAAAGAAATTTCTTCATAGTAGTTTTTTTAACTGTTTATGTTGCTTGGTGATAAATATATTTGAAAACTGGTTTTCCTTTTATTAAATGTTCGGCAATAATTCTGTCCAATTTTTCACTATTAATATTGTAATACCAAGTACCATCAGGATGGATGCATAGCAGAGGTCCAAATTTGCAGGTTCCTAGACAGCTGGTTTTTGATCTTATAACTCGAGATTCACCTTTTTCTAGGCCTAAGTCTTTTATTTTTTTTTTGAGCTCATCATAAAGTGCTTGTCCTTCTCCATTTTGAGTGCATTTTGATCCTACACACACAAGCACGTGGTGCTGATAATCCATCATTGTAGGTTTGCTTGCTTCAGGCATCTGATTTGTTTGTTAGTAATGTTATTAAAAATGGCATAGTTTAGTTTATCTATTCAGTTTAAGCCAAGTGATAGAGCAACGATTGAGAATATGTTATTGGATTGATAAATATTCATTTAGTAGATTGTCATCGTCCTTGTCATCAGCATAAGATGTTTTGATAGAAAGAATTTCATCAAGGCTGCTAATAAATAACTTGACTAAAGTTGGGTCAAAATGTTTGTCTGATTCAGAATTAATTAATTCTAAAGCATCGTCAATTGACCATGCTTTTTTATAGGGGCGTTCCATCGTTAGTGCATCAAAAACATCGACAATAGCGACAATTCTTCCATACAGGTGAATATTGCTGCCGGAAAGACCTCTAGGGTAACCGCTACCATTCCACTTTTCATGATGATTCAATGCAATTATGCTTGCCTGTTGCAATAATTTGTTTTTTGATCGACTTAGAATTCTTTCACCAATAATGGTGTGCTGCTTCATGATATCCCATTCTTTTCCTTCTAACTTACCAGGTTTAAGCAAAATGTTATCGGGGATACCAATTTTACCTACATCATGCATAGGAGCACAATATAGTAACATTTCTGCTTCTTTAGTATTCATTCCCATTGCTTTTGCTAAACACTGGGAATAATGGCCAACGCGTATTGTATGCATGCCTGTTTCAGAGTCACGAAATTCAGCAGCATAGCCTAGGCACTCAATAACCTCTATTTGGGAGTCTTTTAGATCTTGATTTCGTTGTCCTATTGTATCGACAATGGTTTGGGTATAACTGAGTTGTTCCTTACGGGCTAGGTGATCAGTGAGCAAATGATGAATGCGAAATAAAAATTCATTTTCATTAACTGGGAGACTAATAAAGTCTTTGACTAATTCGTTTATAGGTGGAATGGAATTTATATTATCAGTTAATAATAAAATAGGAGGCAAGGGATCAACAGATTTCAGGCCATTCAGCTCATTGCAGAGATCTGAAAGGGTTAAATTATTTGTAGGGTATATAATAATAAGATCAGGAGAGCTGGCTAGAAAAAGCTTCATAGCTGATTTTATATCATTAGAACATCGCACTTCATGATAGTTACTGCTGTTTAGTAAATTGATGATACTATCCAAAACTTCAGTACTAATGACTAGAATATTGGACTCGGTAATAACATCTAGTAAATCATTTATCATTTTTTATTCCCTGTTAATAAAAGATATAAAAAGAATTAGGAATCTTTTAGTTGAAGAGGATATATATTCTCCTATCCTGTATAAATCTAGCATAATATTGATGATAATTTTTAGTTATTTGTTTTGATGTTTATTTAAAGCGGTCATATTCTGAAAGCCAGCTAATAAGGTCATAGGTGACGCTAGTTGCTGCTATATTAAGCGCCTCCACAGCAGCTTTAGCATTAAGCCTAGAAACAGGTACCTGAGAAACGAATTCTCTGGATGCTAATACCATTCTTTTAGAGTTGTCAATTAGATAAAAACGTATTCTGATTATGCCTTCGGCTGTTCCATCTTCATTGATATGGTGACTGAGGTCAAGAAGGGTACTTTCTAGAAGAAAATCTGCGGTTGAAACAGAGGTGGAGGGCACTACTGCTTTAAATAAGTTACTTGTTTCAATGCTAACTTGAATCAGTGTCTGCAATAATTTGATTGGAGTATCATTCCAATGACTGTTGACATAACTATTCCAGCGATGCTCACTGTCAGTATATAGGATTTCAGTTCCGGTAAGAGAGCGAGTCGCGCGAACGGGAGATAGTTTGATGATGAGAGGAAATTTTGTGAGTTGATCTGTTTGTGTATTACTGTTATTCCATTGTGGTGAAAGGGTATAGATCGTGGCAGGGGGATTGTTATTAGGTAAGCAGCCAGTAACTAAACTGATAGATAATAAGCTTATAAAAATATTAATTTTCATTGTATCCCTCTTCTCCAGGCCCTGGTCTAGGCAGTGATCGATTGAATATTAAATCACTTGGACTGGCTTCAAAGCGTTGAGTTATTTTTTGTAGGTATCTTGTCAAAATATCCAGTTCTGAAAGTAGTTGATTAAATGATTCCAGGCTTTGTTGAATGTCTTGACTCATATTATGACTGACGTTAGTAGAGTTTTTTTCCAGACTGTTGGCCATATTAGTAACACTAACAGAAGCAACTTCAATTTTTTCAAAAGCTCTGGTGATGCGCTTTTCCATGATCACACCATTATCAACAAGGGTCTGGAAACCCTCTTGTTGTTTTCTTACGTCTTTGGCGAGAACTTTTAATTCAGATAACGTTGTAGAAATATTGTTTAGGTTCTGTTCACTGAGAAGAAGGTTAAACTTATCCAAGGCATGAGCTACTTTTGTAGTCAGAATGCTCATGGATTCATCAATTCGAGCAAATGTTGAGGGCTGGGCAGGGATAATGGCAATTTTATCTATCGAGGTTGTCAATAGCGGTGTATTTTTACGACCGCTTCCTGCCAATTCAACATAAGTTAATCCAGTGAGTCCGAATGATTTAAGTGTGGCTGAGGTGTCTAATCTGATGATGGTTTTTTTGTTGATTTTTAACAGCAGTTCTACTTGTTCTGAGTTGTTTGGGTTTAGTCTAATATGTTCTACAGTTCCAACATCAACACCACGGTATTTAACTGACGAGTCAGTACTTAATCCAGCCACTGATTCAGAGAGATGGACATAGTAATAGTTGTACTGTTGATTTCCCCCATATTTGCCTAGCCAGTAAGCAAAAGTGATTAATCCTGCCAACAAAAGCACAACAAAAAGTCCAACCAGTGTGTAATTAATTTTACTTTCCATTTTGACTTCTTATCTTGCCTCGTACGCCGCCGAAAAACTCTTTGACTATGGGATGGGTGTTTTGTTTAATTTCGGTTAGTGTGCCTTCCGCAATGACCTTCTTTTCACCAAGAACTGCAAAACGGTCAACAATAGACCAGATGGAATCTAGATCATGGGTAACCATAACAACTGTTAAACTAAGAATATCCCGCAGTTCCAGTAATAAATTATCAAAGGCTTCTGCACCAACAGGGTCCAGGCCGGAGGTGGGTTCATCAAGAAATAATAAGACTGGGTCCATAACCAATGCGCGAGCAAGGGAGGCTCGTTTTACCATCCCACCACTTAATTCGGCAGGGTAGAGTTTAGCAGCTGTTTCAGGAAGTCCAACCATATTGATTTTCATGTGTACAATATCGCGAATCAGTTGTGATGGAAGGTTAGTATATTCCCGTAGCTGTATCCCCACATTTTCGGCAATGGTAAGCGAGGAATAAAGAGCTCCACTTTGGAAAAGTACCCCCCAGTTCCTTCTTAGTATAGCGGAATCGGTACGGGTAATAGTCGAAAGATTTTTCCCTAGTACTCTGACTTCTCCTGATTGTGGTTGCAGCAGCATAATCATTAATTTCAGTAGCGTTGATTTTCCTGATCCACTTCCTCCCAGTAACCCGTAGATTTCTCCTTGCCGCACCGTTAGATTAATACCATCATGTACCACATTATTGCCAAACTGGGTGATAACTTCAGATACCTCAATGGCAGTGTTACTCAAATGCCTAACTCCGTCAATAAAACTGAAAAAAGTGCATCACAAGCAATAACCAGAAAAATAGCATTGACCACACTGATAGTCGTATAGCGGCCAATGCTCTCGGTGTTTTTAGATACCTGAAACCCGCGAAAACAACCAATAGCAGCAATTAGCCAGGCAAAAAAAGGCCCTTTAGCAATACCGATCCATATATGCTTGAGTTCTAAGACAGATTGTAAGCGGTGAATAAATTCGGAATAAGACAAATGCAAGTGCAAATGAGAGATGACCATGCCAGCAATAATGCCAATTAAATCCGCAAAGAAAATTAATAGTGGCAAAGAAATCATTAACGCTAAAATTCGAGGTAGTACCAGAAAGCTATGCGGGTCAAAGCCCATGGTGCGCATGGCGTCAATTTCTTCAGTGAGTTTCATTACCCCAATTTGTGCGGTATAAGAAGAGCCTGTGCGCCCGGCTACTACGATGGCAGTGATAAGCGGTGCTAGTTCGCGGGTAATAGAAATGCCGATCATATCCACAATAAAAATATTAGCACCAAATTTTTCAAGTTGCACCGCGCCTTGGTAGGCGATCACTACTCCAATTAAAAAACTAGTTAGAGCTACAATAGGAATAGCACGAACACCGGCTTCTTCAATATTTTTTACAATGGCAGCAAAGCGAAAGGACCGCGGGTGTTGTAATGAATACATCAGGCTGACAAAACTCTCTCCAATGAAGGCGAGAAATGCCGTGATATCCTGCACAAATGCAACGGATCTTTTTCCTATATTATTTAAGGGCTGCAGAAAATGAGCATCAAAATCAGGCGGCTTTTGAGTGTTTCTGATTGAATATTTACGCAGAAGCCGATACATCTGTTTATGTTCGCTCTTTGCTCCTGTCACTTCAATGCTGCAATGGTTTGACTTTAGTAAATCAAAACAGTTAATGAAAAACATCATTCCTGCTGAATCGATACGTTCAACATTAGCAACATCCCAGTGGATTTTTACATTGCGGCTTGAGCTGGAAAACTGCTTTAATATTTTAGTAACACCAATAAGCCCATGACTAGTCCAATCACCAGAACTCTTGAGTTCTATAATGCCATCCGTATTTTCAAGCATTTCTATTTGTGCTTTTTGTAGTCGGGTTGTTTGCATCAGCTTGCTTATGTTTTTCTTGATTTTAGAAAAGAATCCTTAACTCTGTTTGAATATAGTACACCTCTATTTGTTTAGCTGGTATTGTTGATCGGTAGTTTTTAAGAAACGCCTTTAAATTTAGTCTAATCCTCCCCTCTAAACCAAAAAAAAGACCCCCAGCCAAGCGGAAGGTCTTTGGGTTAAAATCCATGATACTTAACGCATCACCATGAAAGTACTAGAACCGCGTATCCACAATATAAGGTTTAATATCTTTAGAAGAGCCCGGGTCCGTCATTGCAAACAACACCCGTTTACCATCCCGAGAAGGCACCGCATGCGACTCACAACGATAACACCCAGTGGTATCGGTATGCTTATGAGCC
>JBJPGG010000142.1:0-26512 GCA_048595505.1 Methylococcaceae bacterium | reverse complement strand
GGTGGAAACAAAGTAATTTTGCTTAAGCCTCAAACATTTATGAATCGCAGTGGTTTGTCGGTGGGCTTAATCGCCAAGTATTATAAGTTCAAAGCAGACGAGATTTTGGTTGTTCATGATGAGCTGGACTTAAGCGCTGGCGCAGTTAAGCTAAAGATGGGGGGAGGGCATGCCGGGCATAATGGTTTGCGTGATATCATGGCTAGCTTGGGCGGCAAAGGGTTTTACCGGATAAGGTTGGGAATAGATCGTCCTGACGCAGGAAAGCCAGTAGCGGACTATGTTTTGTCGAACCCATCCAAAGAACAGTTTGGTTTTTTACTATCAGCTTTTGATTTGGTTGATATACAAATAAATAAGATTGTAGCGGGTGATGTGGCTGCTGCAATGAATGCTTTAAATAAAACACCTGCCTAATGATAAAATAAAATAGGCTTATTGAAAAATAAAGATTGACTGAATGAGTGATTTTTATCATAATAGCTAGTTCAGGAGGGGTTCCCGAGTGGCCAAAGGGATCAGACTGTAAATCTGACGGTTCTACCTTCGGAGGTTCGAATCCTCCCCCCTCCACCATTCTTTCCATTTAAGGGGAATATGCGGGTGTAGTTCAGTGGTAGAACTCCAGCCTTCCAAGCTGATTATGTGGGTTCGATTCCCATCACCCGCTCCAATTCTAAAAAACTAAATCAATGTGCTCATATAGCTCAGTCGGTAGAGCACTTCCTTGGTAAGGAAGAGGTCACCGGTTCAATTCCGGTTATGAGCTCCAGCTTTTTGTTGCAATGCAACGCTTTAATGCTGGTGTGTGTTTTAGTTTAAAATGAACGTGAATTTATTGTTGCGATTTAATATATTGTATAGTACAATTCTCTATTCTTTACGGTTTTCTGAATAGGTCAGTGGCTCAATTGGTAGAGCAGCGGTCTCCAAAACCGCAGGTTGTGGGTTCGAGTCCCTCCTGGCCTGCCATTCAGAAGAAAACTCAACAATTTAAGTTTCCAATTATATAAATGAATGCTCAGGCGGAAGAACCATCAAAAGTATTTGATATTGCAAAGCAAGGTTTATCTCTCGTATTTGTAGTGGCGGGTGTAGCGGCTTTTTATTATTTTGCAGATATCCCAGGCTTTACACTATTATATAGGGTGTTGGCATTGGTTGCGGTAGTGCTGGTTGCAGTGGGTATTATGCTGACAACGAGTACAGGAAAAAATATTTGGATTTTTTCATTAGAAGCAAAACAAGAAGTCAGAAAAGTGGTTTGGCCAACACGAGAAGAAACTATTAGAACAACCCTGTTGGTGTTTGGTATGGTTTTTTTGGTTGGTTTAATTCTTTGGGTTTTAGACATGTTCCTGTTTTGGGGGATTCGAAGTCTAACAGGTCAGGGAGGCTAGGTAATGGCGCTTCGCTGGTATGTAGTACATGCTTATTCAAACTTTGAAAACAAAGTTAAGCTTGCTCTAGAAGAAAAGATAGAATTAGAAGGGTTGCAGGACCATTTTGGTAAAATTCTTGTGCCGACTGAAGAAGTCGTCGAGATGAAGATGGGGCAGCAACGGAAAAGTGAAAGAAAGTTTTTCCCTGGTTATGTGTTGGTGCAAATGGAATTGACCGATGAGACATGGCACTTGGTTCGTAATATACCTCGAGTGTTGGGTTTTATTGGTGGAACATCTGATAGGCCTGCGCCTATTTCAGACAAGGAAGCAAGTGCAATACTTAACAGAGTAGAAGAAGGTGTTAATAAGCCTAGACCTAAAGTGTTGTTTGAGGTTGGAGAAGTAATTAGAGTCGTTGATGGACCTTTTAATGATTTTAACGGCAATGTTGAAGAAGTGAATTATGAAAAAAGCCGGTTAAAAGTTGCCGTACTGATTTTTGGACGCTCAACGCCTGTTGAGTTGGAATTTGGTCAAGTAGAAAAACTATAGTTTTAATTGTTCGTAATTGAGATCTCTGTCCTTTTCTAAGGATAGGGATTTTTGTTTCTTGGGGAGCTGGAAAGCGTTTGTACCCGATTGGAGTAAAAATGGCAAAAAAAATACAAGCATATATTAAGCTGCAAGTTAAAGCAGGTGAAGCAAACCCTAGTCCACCCGTTGGCCCAGCATTGGGTCAGCATGGTGTGAATATTATGGAGTTCTGTAAGGCATTTAATGCGAAAACAGGCGACGTGGAAAAAGGTCTTCCTATTCCTGTGGTAATTACGGTTTACAGTGATAGAAGCTTTACTTTTATTACTAAAACCCCACCCGCAGCTGTACTGTTAATGAAGGCGGCTGGAATAAAGAAAGGAAGCGGTACGCCCAACGTAGATAAGGTTGGAACTGTTACTCGAGCTCAGCTGGAAGAGATTGCAACTACAAAAATGCAAGACCTTAATGCAGCAGATATGGATGCGGCAGTGAAAATTATAGCAGGCAGTGCGCGTAGCATGGGCTTGAATGTGGAGGGGCTGTAAAATGGCTAAGTTATCTAAAAAAGCAAAATTAATTGAGGCGAAAGTTGACAGAACTCAACAATACTCAATTTCTGAAGGTGTTGCTTTGTTAAAAGAGTTTGCCAATTCAAAATTTGATGAGTCTGTTGACGTTAGTGTGGTTTTGGGTGTTGACCCAAGGAAATCAGATCAAAATGTTCGTGGTGCATCTGTGTTACCAAATGGTACCGGTAAAACAGTCAGAGTCGCTGTGTTTACACAGGGTCCAAATGCTGATGCGGCTAAAGAAGCAGGGGCTGATATTGTTGGAATGGAAGATTTGGCCGACCAGGTAAAGAAAGGTGAGATGGATTTTGATGTGGTTATTGCATCGCCTGATGCAATGCGAGTAGTGGGTCAGTTAGGTCAAATATTAGGACCTAGAGGTTTGATGCCAAACCCGAAAGTAGGAACTGTAACTCCAGATGTTGCGACAGCAGTCAAAAATGCAAAATCGGGTCAAGTTAGGTACCGTACAGATAAGGGCGGCATTATTCATTGCTCTATAGGTAAAGTCTCATTTGATGAAACGTCTATTAAACAGAATTTAGAATTCTTAATAGCTGATTTGAAGAAAGCTAAACCATCGGCTGCTAAAGGTGTGTATTTGAAGAAAATTTCTGTTTCTTCTACGATGGGTCCAGGATTATTGCTGGATCAAAGCAGTTTAGAAGTTTAAAAAATACTTTGGGTTGCCGGTAAACTGGCAACCGTCAAAGACCGTTGGTGCTGAAAAGTATAATTTATAGATTTTATAGGCCAGCGTAGACGGAAGCTTTACCGGAAAATTGGTGAGGGACCGTAAGGTGCATCCCGTGGATGTGTTTTATTAAATCTGGACGGTAGTCTGGATAAATTACCGGAGGTAATCTGTGGCATTAAACCTGGATAGCAAAAAGGTAGTTGTTGAAGAAGTTGCGCAGTATGCTGCTAAAGCATTATCTGCAGTTGCAGCTGAATATCGTGGTCTGACGGTTACTGAACTAACAGAATTACGTAAGACAGCAAGAGAAACTGGCGTATATTTGCGGGTGGTAAAAAACTCACTTGCAAAACGAGCAGTTGCAGGGACTGAATTTGAATGTATGCAAGATGGGCTGGCTGGTCCTCTTATTCTTGCTTTTTCAATGGAAGCACCTGGTTCAGCAGCACGATTGATTAATGACTTTGCAAAAACCAATGATAAGTTGGTCGCTAAAATTGTTGCATTTGGCGGCAATTCGCTAGACGTATCTGAGTTGTCTCGACTGGCAAGTTTGCCTACGCGCGACGAGGGTATTAGTTTGATTATGGCTGTAATGAAAGCACCAGTAGGGAAATTGGCGCGTACTTTGGCAGCTGTCAGAGATCAAATGCAGGCATCAGAAGCAGAAGCGGCATAACTTTAACACCAGTTAAAAACCTATTTTAAGAGGAATATTACAAATGGCAATCTCACAAGAAGATATCTTGGAAGCAGTATCAAACATGACTGTTATGGAAATCGTTGATTTAATTTCAGCGATGGAAGAAAAATTTGGAGTAACTGCGGCGGTTGCTGCGGCAGCACCAGCTGGTGGCGGTGACGCTGGTGGCGGTGCTGAACAAACTGAATTTGATGTTATTTTAACATCGTTTGGTGCAAATAAAGTATCTGTTATTAAAGCGGTTCGTAGCATTACAGGCTTGGGTCTGAAAGAAGCGAAAGCAGCTGTTGAAGGCACACCTACGCCAGTTAAAGAAGCTGTAAGCAAAGGTGAAGCAGAAGAAGTAGTGAAAACACTTGAAGCAGCAGGTGCTTCAGCTGAAATTAAATAATTTCGTCTGATGTGAAGGTTTGGGGGCTTGTGGTTTAAATCAGGCACCCCGGGTCTTAAATAGTGGGGCTGGTGGCATTGTTGTCACCGGCCTTTTACTGTTTGTAGAAAGTCTTGTCACAATCCATTTTAATATGGGTTTTGACATAATATAACAATCCTTGACAAAAGGTATGTAAGCAATATGGCCTATTCTTTTACTGAAAAAAAGCGTATTCGTAATAACTTTGGGAAAGGTACAGAAGTACTAGATGTACCCTACTTATTAGCAACCCAAATTGATTCATATGCCAGTTTTCTGCAATCTGGCGTTGAACCTAAAAAGAGGTTAGAGCGTGGTTTGCATGGAGCATTTAGCAGTGTATTCCCTATCGTAAGTCATTCTGGTTATGCAGTGCTTGAATATGTGAAGTATAGATTAGGTGAGCCAACCTTTGATGTAAGAGAATGTCAGCAGCGTGGTGCAACTTATGCTGCGCCACTACGGGTGCTGGTGCGTTTGGTTATTTATGATAAAGATGCGCCTGTTTCTGCGAAAGTTGTTAAGGATATTAGAGAGCAAGAAGTTTACATGGGTGAGCTTCCACTAATGACAGACAATGGTACTTTTGTCATAAATGGAACAGAACGAGTTATTGTTTCTCAGTTACACCGGTCGCCAGGTGTGTTTTTTGATCATGATAAAGGCAAGACGCATTCATCTGGAAAATTGTTGTTTAATGCCAGGGTGATTCCTTATCGTGGATCATGGTTAGATTTTGAATTCGACCATAAAGATGCGGTTTTTGTAAGAATAGATAGAAGACGAAAAATCCCTGCAACGATTTTGTTAAGAGCTCTGGGTTATGACAACGAAGAAATGATTAAAATGTTCTTCGAAACTAACAAATTCACATTTAGCGTGGATAGTATCAAATTTCATATTATCCCTGAACGTTTGCGTGGGGAAATGGCCGTTTTTGATATTAAAATTGATGGTGAGGTGTTTGTAGAAGAAGGCCGTAGGATTACTGCTAAACATGTTAGGCAGCTGAACAAAGCTAAAGTGACTGAAATTGAAGTGCCTAAGGAATATTTGTATGGAAAAATTTTAGGTCATAATGTTGTTGATGAAGCAACAGGTGAGTTGGTTGCAAATGTTAATGATGAAATCACTGAAGAATCACTACAGCAACTATTGGATGCTGGCATAGCAGAAATCAATGTGCTGTATGTTAATGATTTGGATATAGGGCCTTATATTTCCAATGCCATGAAGTTGGATGTATCAACAAACAGGCTGGAAGCACTGGTGGAAATTTACCGGATGATGCGTCCTGGTGAGCCACCAACTAAAGACTCTGCAGAAAACCTTTTTTCTAATTTGTTTTTTACTACGGATCGTTATGATTTATCTGCTGTTGGGCGGATGAAATTTAACCGACGCTTAGGTAGAGAAGAAACAGAAGGTGAAGGCATATTAAGCAACGACGATATAGTCGATGTGCTAAAAGAATTAATTGCTATTCGTAATGGTAACGGTACGGTAGATGATATTGATCATTTGGGTAACAGACGTGTTCGGTCTGTTGGTGAAATGATAGAAAACCAATTTCGAGTAGGTTTGGTTAGAGTAGAAAGAGCAGTTAGAGAGCGCTTAACGCTGGCAGATTCCGAAGGTTATATGCCACAGGAAATCATAAATGCGAAGCCAGTTTCTGCAGCTGTTAAAGAGTTTTTTGGTTCTAGTCAGTTGTCTCAATTTATGGACCAAAATAATCCATTGTCACAGGTGACTCATAAACGCCGGGTTTCTGCATTAGGACCGGGTGGATTGGCTCGGGAACGGGCTGGATTTGAGGTGCGTGATGTGCATACGACTCACTATGGTCGAGTATGTCCTATTGAAACGCCGGAAGGGCCAAACATTGGTTTAATTAATTCCTTATCAGTTTATGCAAGAACTAACTCATATGGTTTTCTAGAGACACCTTATAGAAAAGTAAATGATGGCATAGTAACTGATCAGGTGGATTATTTGTCCGCCATTGAGGAGGGTGATTTTGTTATTGCTCAGTCCAGTGTTGCCATTGACGAAAATGGTAAGTTAGAAGAGGGGTTGGTTTCAGCGCGTTATAAAGATGAATTTACCTTGGCTTCATCAGAGACTGTGCAGTATATGGATGTGTCATCGAAGCAGATTGTTTCGGTTGCGGCATCAATTATCCCGTTTTTAGAGCATGATGATGCTAACCGCGCATTGATGGGGTCAAACATGCAGCGTCAAGCTGTTCCGACATTAATAGCTGAAAAGCCATTGGTTGGTACGGGTATGGAGCGTGTGGTTGCTAAAGATTCTGGTGTAGCAGTGGTTGCAAAGCGTGGTGGCATTATTGAAACTGTTGATGCCGCTCGTGTTGTGGTTAAAGTGTACGACAGTGAAACCATTGAAGGTGTTCCTGGTGTAGATATTTATAATCTAACAAAATATACTCGATCTAACCAAAATACCTGTATTAATCAGAAGCCTTTGGTTATGCCGGGTGACACGGTTAATGTGGGTGATATATTAGCAGATGGACCTTCTACAGATATTGGTGAATTGGCCTTAGGTCAAAATATGCGAATTGCATTCATGCCTTGGAATGGATATAACTTTGAAGATTCTATTCTGGTTTCTGAGAGAGTGGTTAAAGAAGATCGTTTTACCACTATTCATATCGAAGAAAAGACATGTGTGGCAAGAGAGACTAAACATAGCCCAGAAGAGATAACCGCTGATATACCAAATGTTAGCGAAGATGCATTATCTAAGCTAGATGAATCCGGTATTGTTTATGTGGGGGCTGAAGTTAAAGGTGGTGATATTCTGGTTGGAAAAGTAACCCCTAAAGGTGAAACTCAGCTGACGCCAGAAGAAAAACTACTACGTGCTATTTTTGGTGAAAAAGCGGCAGACGTTAAAGATACATCTTTACGGGTTCCGGGTAGCGTTCGTGGAACGGTTATTGACGTACAGGTATTTACCCGGGATGGTGTTGCTAAAGATAAACGTGCACTAGAGATTGAAGAAGCTGAAATTAAGCGCTATAAAAAGGATTTGGATGATCAGCTGAAAATTGTAGAAGCTGATATCTTTGAGCGTATTGCCAATATGCTGATAGGTCAAAAAACAGATGTAGGGGTTGTAGGCTTAAAGAAAGGAACGGAGCTAACTCAGGAAATACTGGATGAATTAAGACATTCAGAATGGTTGGTCATCAAAGTGAGCGATGAAGATATTAATGTTCAATTGGAATCGGTCGCGGCTCAAATTGAGCAGCAACGCAAAGAATTTGACGAACGGTTTGAATCTAAACGCAAGAAAATAACCATGGGTGACGATTTAGCTCCTGGTGTTTTGAAAATGGTTAAAGTTTATTTGGCTGTTAAAAAGCGTATTCAACCTGGTGATAAAATGGCGGGACGACATGGAAATAAAGGTGTTATTTCTCAAATTGTCCCTGTTGAAGATATGCCATACACAGCGGATGGTAACCCTATTGATATATTGTTAAACCCATTAGGTGTGCCTTCTCGGATGAATGTCGGGCAGGTGCTTGAAACGCATTTGGGTTGGGCGGCGAAAGGTTTGGGTGTAAAAATAGGGAAAATGCTGGAAGCTAAAGCCAAAATAGAAGAAATTCGTAGCTTTCTGGATAAAATTTATAATAGTAGTGGTAGACAAGAAGATCTGGACTCGTTCTCTGATAAAGCAATTATGGAAATGGCTTTTAACCTGGTTGGTGGTGTGCCGATGGCAACGCCAGTATTTGATGGTGCTTCAGAAGATGAAATTCGTACTATGTTGACCTTGGCTGACTTGCCAGAGCATGGCCAGACCACTTTATATGATGGTTTGACAGGCGAACCATTTGAGCGTGAGGTAACTGTTGGTTACATGTACATGTTGAAGCTGAACCATTTGGTAGATGACAAAATGCATGCAAGATCTACAGGCCCATACAGCCTAGTTACTCAGCAACCGTTGGGTGGTAAAGCACAGTTTGGTGGGCAAAGGTTTGGAGAAATGGAAGTCTGGGCGCTTGAGGCATATGGAGCGGCCTATACATTACAAGAAATGTTGACGGTTAAGTCAGATGATGTGACTGGTAGAACTCGAATGTATAAAAATATAGTTGATGGTAACCATATGATGGATGCGGGAATGCCAGAGTCATTCAACGTATTAATTAAAGAAATACGATCTTTGGCTGTAAATATTGAATTGGAACAGGAATAGTTGCAACAGTCAATTTATATAGTAGATTTATCTTAGATTAGCCAGATAATACAGAGGACAAGCTCTTGAAAGATTTAATGAATTTTCTAAAACGTCAGGGTCGAACTAATGACTTTGATGCCATTCGTATTGGTTTAGCGTCACCTGCTATGATTCGTTCGTGGTCATACGGGGAAGTAAAAAAACCGGAAACTATTAATTATCGTACCTTTAAGCCAGAGCGTGATGGCTTATTTTGCGCAAAAATTTTTGGTCCAGTCAGTGACTATGAATGTTTATGTGGAAAATATAAAAGATTAAAGCATCGCGGTGTGATTTGTGAGAAATGTGGTGTAGAAGTAACCATCTCAAAAGTCAGACGGGAAAGAATGGGGCATATTGATTTAGCTAGCCCTGTTGCTCATATTTGGTTTTTAAAGTCATTGCCATCAAGAATCGCATTATTGTTGGATATGACATTACGCAGTATTGAGCGTGTTTTGTACTTTGAATCATTTGTGGTTCTTGACCCAGGTTTAACAACATTAGAGCGAGGTCAGTTATTAACAGATGAAGAATATCTTGATGCGATAGAAGAGCATGGAGATGAGTTTGATGCCAAAATGGGAGCTGAAGCTGTCTTTGATTTGTTGAAGTCAATTGATTTAAAAGAAGAAATCAATGTTCTTCGGGAAGAAATTAATTCAACAAATTCTGAAACCAAGATCAAGAAGTTCTCCAAGCGACTTAAGGTTATAGAATCGCTGGTTTTATCAAATAATCGTCCAGAGTGGATGATTATGACCGTTTTACCAGTTTTACCACCTGAGTTACGTCCTTTGGTACCATTGGATGGGGGGCGGTTTGCTACTTCAGATTTGAATGATTTGTATCGGCGCGTTATTAATAGAAATAATAGGTTGGGTAGGTTATTAGACCTTAATGCACCGGATATTATTGTACGAAATGAAAAGCGTATGTTACAGGAATCTGTTGATGCACTTTTAGACAATGGTCGTCGTGGAAGAGCAATTACAGGAACAAATAGAAGACCTCTTAAATCATTAGCAGATATGATTAAGGGTAAACAAGGGCGCTTTAGACAAAACTTGTTAGGCAAGCGGGTTGATTACTCCGGACGTTCAGTTATTGTGGTTGGCCCAACATTAAAGTTACACCAGTGTGGTTTACCAAAAAAGATGGCTTTGGAATTGTTTAAGCCTTTTATATTTAGTAAATTACAGTTCCGGGGATTGGCAACTACCATTAAAGCTGCAAAGAAAATGGTAGAAAGAGAAACAACTGAAGTATGGGATATTCTAGAAGAAGTCATTCGTGAGCATCCAATTATGCTGAATCGTGCGCCTACACTGCATAGGCTGGGTATCCAGGCATTTGAGCCGACTTTGATTGAAGGTAAGGCGATACAACTTCATCCGCTGGTTTGTAGTGCGTTTAATGCGGACTTTGATGGAGACCAGATGGCTGTGCACATTCCATTATCTATCGAGGCCCAGCTTGAGGCTAGAATTTTGATGATGGCAACAAATAATATTTTGTCGCCAGCAAATGGAGAGCCAGTTATTAACCCATCTCAGGATGTGGTGTTGGGGTTGTATTACATTAGTCGTGAAAAGATTAATGGTAAAGGAGAGGGGTCTGTATTTGTTGATCTGGATGAAGTTCATAAAGCTTTAGATGCAAAGATGGTTGAACTGCAAAGTAAAGTACAGGTCCGTATTGTTGAAAAAGTTGCGAATGAAGATGGTGAGTTGGTTGATCGTGTTACCCGTTACGATACCACGGTTGGGCGAGCAATCATTTGGAGTATTGCTCCAGAAGGAATGCCGTTCGAATTAGTCAACGTTGATATGACTAAGAAAAATATATCAAGTTTGATTAACTATAGCTACCGTCACTTAGGGAATAAAGATACAGTCATGTTAGCCGACAAGATTATGTATTTGGGGTTTAAGTATGCAACCCGCTCGGGTGTTTCTTTTGGTATTGAAGATATGGAAATACCAGAAAAGAAAACGCAAATCCTTGATGCAGCTGAACGGGAGGTGCGTGAAATTCAAAGTCAATATGCATCAGGTCTGGTGACAGATGGCGAGCGCTACAATAAGGTCGTTGATATCTGGTCCCATGCTAATGAGCAAGTTGCGAGTGTGATGATGCAAGGTTTGGGTGAGGAAGAAACAGTGAATGCTGCAGGTGAGAAGGTTAAGCAAAAATCTTTTAACTCAGTTTTCATGATGGCTGAATCTGGCGCGCGGGGTTCTGCAGCTCAGATTCGACAGTTGGCTGGTATGCGTGGATTAATGGCAAAACCAGATGGTTCAATTATTGAAACACCTATTACAGCTAATTTCCGTGAAGGGCTGGATGTACTGCAATACTTTATTTCAACACATGGTGCGCGTAAAGGTTTGGCTGATACCGCATTGAAAACTGCTAACTCAGGTTATTTGACGCGTAGGCTGGTTGATGTTGCACAGGATTTGGTGGTATCACATGTAGATTGCGGTACTAATAATGGATTAACGATGACACCTATTATTGAAGGGGGTGATGTTGTTGAGCCATTGGCTGAACGAGTGCTCGGTCGTGTTGTTGCTAATGATGTAATGGATAAAGCGGGTGAGAATATTATTATTCCAGCGGCGACGATGTTAGATGAGTCTTTGGTGTCTTTGCTGGAAGATAATAGTATCGATCACTTGCTGGTACGGTCAATTATTACGTGTGAAGCACGTCATGGCGTTTGTGCCAAGTGTTATGGTCGTGACCTGGGTCGTGGCCATATGGTTAATATTGGTGAGGCGGTTGGTGTTGTTGCTGCTCAATCAATTGGAGAGCCAGGTACTCAGTTAACGATGCGTACTTTCCATATTGGTGGTGCTGCTTCACGGTCGGCGGCAATTAGTAATGTACAGGTTAAATCTGCTGGAACGATTAAGTTAAACAATTTGAAAACAGTAAAAAACAGAGAAGGAAATCTTGTTGCTGTATCTCGTTCAGGTGAGGTCGGGGTGATGGATAGCTATGGCAGGGAGCGTGAGCGTTATAAAATCCCATATGGTTCTGTATTGACAGTAGATGAAGATGGTGCGGTAGAAACGGGTGATATTATTGTTACCTGGGACCCGCATACACATCCAGTAGTTACTGAAGTAGATGGTTCGGTGCAATTGATTGATTTCGTTGATAATGTAACTGTACAAGAGCAGTCAGATGATGTGACAGGATTAACGTCGAGAGTGGTGACGGATCCTAAGCAAAGAAGTGCGGCTGGTAAAGAGTTAAGACCAATGGTGAAGTTGGTGGATGAACAGGGTGATTCTGTTAACTTATCAGGAACGGATATTCCTGCTCAGTATTTCTTACCTGCAGGCGCAATTGCCGGAATAAAAGACGGTGGTGAAGTGAAGGTGGGTGATGTATTGGCTAGAATTCCACAGGAATCCAGTAAAACCAGAGATATTACAGGTGGTCTACCTCGAGTAGCAGATTTGTTTGAGGCTAGAAAAACCAAAGACCCTGCGATTCTGGCAGAAGCAACAGGTATGATTGCTTTTGGTAAGGAGACTAAAGGAAAGCAAAGAATTGTTATTACTGACTCCGAAGGTGAGCACTATGAAACATTGATTCCAAAATGGCGTCATATTACTGTTTTCGAGGGTGAGTTTGTTGAAAAAGGTGAGACTATTGCTGAAGGAGAGTTGACTCCACATGATATCCTTAGATTAAGAGGGGTTGAAGAGTTGGCAGATTATTTGGTAAAAGAAATTCAGGATGTTTATCGCTTACAGGGTGTGGGCATTAACGATAAGCATATTGAAGCTATCATCAGGCAGATGTTGCGAAAAGTTGATGTGACAGCGGCTGGAGAAACTGATTTTGTTAAAGGTGAGCAGGTTGAAAGGGCTTATATTAATGAAGTTAATGAGCAAATGGAAAAAGACGGTAAAATTCCAGCAAGTTATGAGCCCATTCTATTAGGCATAACTAAAGCGTCACTGGCTACCGAGTCATTTATTTCTGCTGCATCATTCCAGGAAACTACGCGAGTATTAACAGATGCAGCAGTTAGAGGGCTAAATGATAGTCTTAATGGACTGAAAGAAAATGTAATTGTTGGTCGACTGATACCTGCTGGAACTGGCTTAGCCTATCATGAGCAGCGTCGTAAAAGACGATTGAAAAGCAAAATGGCCAGTTCAGCTGCGGATACAGCGGTAGTAGATACAGTTGATGTTGAAGAGGCGTTGAAGCAGGCGTTAAATACTGAGTAGTAAATAAGTCCTATCCACGATTAGAAATGTGGGTAGGGTGATAAAAACTCTTGACCTTGATTGTTTAAAGAGCTAAGATGTGCGGCTCACATGAGCAAAGAGCTCGGGTCAGAGATAAAAGAATACAAAGAGCCGCTGTGCATATATGTAGAGAGGTTCTTTTATTATCTGGCAATTAAAATTAGTATAGCGGAGTAAAAAAAGATATGGCAACGATCAACCAGTTGGTTCGTAAGCCTCGTGCTAAAAAACTAGACAAGAGTAAAGTTCCTGCGTTGAATGCTTGTCCTCAAAGACGGGGTGTTTGTACGCGTGTATATACTACTACGCCTAAAAAACCAAACTCTGCAATGCGCAAAGTTGCAAGGGTAAGGTTGACAAGTGGTTACGAGGTGAGTAGCTATATTGGTGGAGAAGGTCATAACTTACAGGAACACTCGGTGGTTTTAATTCGAGGTGGTCGTGTTAAGGATTTACCTGGTGTTCGTTATCATGTTGTTCGCGGAAGTCTTGATGCTTCAGGTGTTGATGGTAGAAAAGCGGGTCGTTCGAAATACGGAACGAAGAAGCCTAAGTCATAATCCTAATATTTTTGGAGTTTAGAGATGTCTAGAAGAAGAGCGGCAATAAAAAGAAGTGTTATACCTGATCCAAGATTTGGTAGTGAAATGCTAACTAAGTTTATGAATCTGTTGATGATGAGTGGCAAAAAATCTGTTGCAGAAGGTATCGTTTATGGTGCATTAGATAACATAAGTTCTAAAGGTCATGAGGAGCCTCTTGAAGTTCTTTCTAAGGCTTTAGAGAATGTACAGCCAAGAGTTGAGGTTAAATCGCGTCGTGTAGGTGGTGCAACTTATCAAGTGCCTGTTGAAGTTAGACCTGGAAGAAGGGTTGCATTGGCAATGCGTTGGTTGATAGATGCTGCAAGAAAAAGAAATGAAAGAACAATGGCTGCTAAATTAGCAGGTGAATTGTTAGATGCTTTTGAGGGTCGTGGCGCAGCAAACAAGAAGCGTGAAGATGTTCATAAAATGGCAGAAGCAAATAAAGCTTTTTCTCATTATCGTTGGTAATAGTTAGTTTATTAAATAGGTTGGGGTTGTGACGCGAAAAACAGCGATTAATCACTATAGGAATATAGGGATTATGGCGCATATAGACGCTGGAAAGACTACCACAACCGAAAGGATTTTGTATTACACCGGTGTTTCTCATAAGATTGGAGAGGTGCATGATGGTGCTGCAACAATGGATTGGATGGAGCAAGAGCAGGAGAGAGGGATAACCATTACTTCTGCTGCAACAACATGTTTCTGGAGTGGAATGGAAAAGCAATTTCCATTACATCGTATTAATATAATTGATACGCCAGGTCATGTTGATTTTACAATTGAAGTTGAGCGATCATTACGTGTTTTAGATGGGGCTTGTGCAGTTTTTTGTGCTGTGGGTGGAGTTGAGCCTCAGTCAGAAACGGTGTGGAGACAGGCAAATAAATACGCTGTGCCGAGAATTGCTTTTGTAAATAAAATGGACCGTTCAGGCGCTGATTTTTTACGTGTGGTGAGTCAAATTGCTACCCGATTGCATTCAAATCCTGTGGTTATGCAGTTACCCATAGGGGCAGAAGAAGATTTTGAAGGGATTGTTGATCTCATTAAAATGAAAGCCATCTATTGGGAAAAAGAAAATATGGGGATGGCCTACAAAGAAAAGGCTGTTCCGGAAGATATGATATCTCTTGCTGAGGAATGGCGAGAGAAGTTGATGGAAGTAGCAGCAGATGGAAATGACGATTTAATGGAGACATACCTTGAAGAGGGTGTTTTATCAGATGTAGAAATTAAATCAGGGCTGCGACCTCAGGTTTTAGATAATAAGATTGTTCCTGTTTTTTGTGGTTCAGCATTTAAAAACAAGGGTGTGCAAAGTTTGTTGGATGGGGTAATTGAATATTTACCTGCTCCAACCGATGTTAAGTCTATCTGTGGTGTGGGTGATTCAGTTTCTGATGAAATAGAAAGGCAGGCAGATGATGCAGAGCCTTTTTCGGCCTTAGCTTTTAAAATTGCAACAGACCCTTTTGTTGGGACGTTGGCTTTTTTTAGAGTCTATTCGGGTGTCATGGTGTCAGGAGACGCTATTTACAATTCCGTTAAAGGTAAAAAAGAGCGAGTAGGTCGCATTGTTCAAATGCACGCTAACCATAGGGAAGAGGTTAAAGAGGTAAGGGCGGGCGATATAGCCGCAGCAATTGGATTAAAGCATGTAACGACAGGTGATACCCTGTGTGATATTAAGAATCATATTGTTCTTGAGAAAATGGAGTTTCCGGAACCAGTTATATCAATAGCTGTAGAGCCCAAGACATTGGCTGATCAGGATAAGATGGCCATAGCATTGAATAAGTTGGCCCTAGAAGATCCTTCGTTCAGAGTGCAAACGGACGATGAAACAGGGCAAACAATTATTTCAGGGATGGGAGAGTTACATTTAGAGATAATTGTTGAGCGAATGAAAAGGGAGTTTGGTGTGTTGGCTAATGTGGGGGATCCACAGGTTGCATATCGTGAAACAGTTAAAAAATCAGTGGAATGTGAAGGAAAATTTATTAGGCAAACGGGTGGTCGAGGCCAGTATGGGCATGTTTGTTTAAAGTTAGAGCCTTTGGAGCAAGGGGCTGGTTACCAGTTTGTAAATGAGGTTGTAGGTGGTGTGGTACCTAAGGAATATATACCTGCAATTGATAAAGGGATTCAAGAGCAAATGGAAAATGGTGTAGTTGCAGGTTTTCCAGTTGTAGATGTAAAGGTTAGTTTGTTCGATGGTTCGTATCATGATGTCGATTCGAATGAGATGGCTTTCAAAATAGCAGGATCTATAGGCTTCAGGGACGGGGCGAAAACTGCAAATCCTGTGTTACTTGAGCCTGTTATGAAGGTTGAAGTAGTTACTCCCCAGGACTATATGGGGGACGTTGTTGGCGACATTAATAGGCGTCGTGGAATTGTTCTAGGGATGGATGATTCGCCGGCTGGAACAGTATTAGATTGTGAGGTTCCGTTGGCTGAAATGTTTGGGTATGCAACTGATTTACGTTCGGCCACACAAGGGCGAGCAACGTACAGTATGCAGTTTGAGAAATATAGCGAAGCACCTGCGAGTATTGCGGAAGCTATTATTAGTAAAGTTTTATAAAGTAAAAGGTATTGACTCATGGCTAAAGAAAAATTTGAAAGAAACAAACCCCATGTAAATGTGGGTACAATTGGTCACGTTGACCATGGTAAAACAACATTAACTGCTGCTTTAACTAAAGTAATGGCTGAAGCTATGGGTGGTGAAGTTAAGGCATTTGACGAAATTGATAATGCACCAGAAGAACGTGAGCGTGGTATTACCATTGCGACATCGCACGTTGAGTATGAATCAGCAAATCGTCACTATGCACACGTTGACTGTCCAGGTCACGCGGATTATGTGAAAAACATGATTACAGGTGCTGCTCAAATGGACGGAGCTATCTTAGTGTGTTCTGCTGCAGATGGTCCTATGCCACAAACTAGAGAGCACATCTTGTTGTCTAGACAGGTTGGTGTTCCATATATCGTCGTATTCCTTAATAAAGCGGATATGGTAGATGATGACGAATTAGTTGAATTGGTTGAAATGGAAGTTCGTGAATTGTTGGATATGTATGAATTTCCAGGTGATGATACGCCTATTATTATTGGTTCAGCATTAAAAGCTTTAGAAGGCGATACCAGTGAAATTGGTGTTCCCGCAGTATTAAGGTTAGTTGAAGCTTTAGATACTTATATTCCGCTTCCTGAGCGTGCGGTAGATGGTGCATTCTTAATGCCTATCGAAGATGTATTCTCAATTTCAGGTCGTGGTACGGTAGTAACAGGTCGTATAGAGCGCGGCATCGTTAAAGTTGGCGAAGAATTAGAAATAATTGGTATCAAAGATACAACCAAAACAACTTGTACTGGTGTGGAAATGTTCCGCAAATTACTGGATCAAGGTGAAGCTGGGGATAACGTAGGTGTTTTATTACGTGGAACTAAGCGTGAAGAGGTTGAGCGTGGTCAAGTATTGGCTCATCCAGGAAGTATCAATCCACATTGTAAGTTTAAAGCAGAAATTTATGTTTTATCTAAGGATGAGGGCGGACGTCATACACCATTTTTTAATGGATATCGTCCACAGTTTTACTTCAGAACAACTGATATTACCGGTGCTGTTGAGTTACAAGATGGCGTAGAAATGGTAATGCCAGGTGATAACGTAACTGTAGAGGTTACTTTGATTAACCCAATCGCGATGGACGAAGGTTTGCGCTTCGCAGTACGAGAGGGTGGTCGCACAGTAGGTGCGGGTGTTGTTGCTTCAATCATTGAGTAAACTAAATGTCTAATCAAACTATCAGAATTCGCTTGAAAGCCTTTGATCATAAACTTATCGATCAATCAGCTGGTGAGATAGTAGAAACAGCAAAGAGAACGGGTGCTCTTGTAAAAGGCCCCATTCCATTGCCTACTAAAAAAGAGCGTTTTACCATATTGATATCGCCGCATGTAAATAAAGATGCACGTGATCAGTATGAGTTAAGAACATATAAAAGGTTACTCGACATTGTCGACCCAACCGATAAAACCGTAGATGCATTGATGAAGTTAGATCTTGCAGCTGGGGTTGATGTTCAAATAAAACTTAAATAAATAATAGAGATACTCGTTAGGAGTATTTGTAAGTACGAGGAATTGGCAGATGTCAATAGGTCTTATTGGTCGTAAATGTGGTATGACTCGAGTTTTTACTGAGGACGGGGCTTCAATACCTGTCACAGTATTAGAAATAAACTCTAATAGAGTGGTACAAGTTAAAAATGTTGAAACGGATGGTTACCGTGCAATTCAGGTTGCAGCTGGAGATAAAAAGTCATCGCGGGTCGACAGAGCGTTAGCAGGGCATTATGCAGCTGCAAATGTTACAGCAGGTCGTGGGTTGCATGAATTCAGGCTGGACGACGGTGAGGGTGAAGACTTAACTGCTGGTTCCGAGCTTGCTTTAGATGTATTCAGTGAAGGTCAGGTGGTTGATGCCTCTGGAACCAGTATTGGTAAAGGTTTTCAGGGTGGTATAAAGCGCCATAACTTTGGTATGCAGGATGCAACTCACGGTAACTCGATATCGCATAGATCAAATGGATCTATCGGTATGTGTCAAACACCGGGACGTGTTTTTAAAGGCAAGAAAATGTCAGGACATATGGGGGCGGTAAAGCGAACTGTGCAAAACCTAACTATTCACTCCATTGATGTCGAAAGAAATTTAATTTTGGTTTCAGGTGCTGTGCCTGGAGCTAAAGGCGGCGATGTGGTTATCACACCTGCTGTAAAAATGCGGAATAAAGGTTAAGTTATGGCTTTGCAAATACCTGCAATTAATGACCAGGATTCAGCTGGCTCAGTCGATGTGACTGAGCAAGTTTTTGGTCAGGAATTCAATGAAACATTAGTGCATCAATTGGTAGTGAGATACCTTGCTGGTGCGCGTGCTGGAACAAAAGCACAAAAAAATCGTTCCGCTGTAAGTGGTGGTGGTGCAAAACCATGGCGACAAAAAGGGACAGGACGAGCAAGAGCTGGTACAATGAGCAGTCCTATCTGGCGGTCAGGTGGTGTGACTTTTGCTGCACAGCCAAGATCTTATGTGCAAAAATTAAATAAGAAGATGTATAAAGTGGGTGTCCGCTCTATCTTTTCTGAATTACTGCGCCAAGATAGATTGGTTGTTAGTAATGACGTACTTCCTACAACGCCAAAAACAAAAGACTTAATTGCGAAGTTATCAAATGTTGATGCAAAGCGAGTGTTGATTGTCGCTGATGAGTTAACTGAAGAATTAGTGCTGGCTTCTAGAAATATACCTTATGTTGAAGTATCTACAGTAGATAGTTTAACTCCGGTAGCTTTAGTTTCTGCTGACAAAGTGATTGCAACGGCATCAGCAGTGAAGCAAATAGAGGAGCGTTTGGCATGAATGTAGAAAACAACAAATTAGCAAGTATTCTGATAGCACCAGTTGTGTCTGAAAAAAGTACAAATGCAGCTGAGGATAGCAATCAATTTGTCTTTAAGGTGAAGAAAATTGCTACTAAATTGGAAATAAAAAAAGCAGTCGAATTGATGTTTGATGTTGAAGTTGACTCGGTTAAAGTTCTTAACGTCAAAGGAAAAGTTAAGCGCTTTGGACGTTCTCTAGGTAAAAGATCAGATTGGAAAAAAGCGTACGTAAAGCTTAAATCTGGTCATGATATTGATTTTGCTTCGGCATAAATAACATATAACACAACGGTAGAAAGCAATGGCTATTCTAAAATCTAAACCGACTTCCCCTGGCTCACGATTTGTAGTGCGTGTCAAAAATGACGCATTGCATAAGGGTAGGCCATTTGCACAGCTCACAGAAAAGAAAACTAAGACTGGGGGCAGAAATAATACAGGTCGGATAACAACTCGCCATATTGGTGGTGGGCATAAACAACATTATCGAATTATTGACTTCAAGAGGAATAAATTAGATATTCCTGCTGTTGTTGAACGTATAGAGTACGATCCAAACAGAACAGCAAATATTGCACTTCTGTTGTTTAAAGATGGTGAACGTAAATATATTATTGCTCCTGCAATGATTGAAGTGGGTCAAGAGATCGTTTCATCTGAAAATGCACCTGTTAAAGCAGGTAATTGTATGCCTTTACGCAATATGCCGCTAGGTACAACAATTCATTGTGTTGAAATAAAGCCTGGAAAAGGTGCGCAGATAGCAAGAAGCGCAGGAACATCAGCGCAATTGGTTGCAAAAGATGGTGCGCATGTAACGCTTCGTTTAAGATCTGGTGAAATGCGTAAAATTTTATCAGAATGTAAGGGTGTTGTTGGTGAAGTTTCAAACTCAGAACATAATCTGATTTCTTTAGGGAATGCAGGAGCTTCAAGACGTAGAGGTATTAGACCTACAGTTCGTGGTGTTGCCATGAACCCGGTTGACCATCCGCATGGTGGTGGTGAAGGTCGTACATCAGGTGGTAGACATCCTGTGTCTCCATGGGGTACGCCAGCTAAAGGTTATAAAACTAGAAAAAACAAACGTACTGATAATATGATTGTCAGACGCCGTAATAAGAAATAAGGGGTGTAAAGAGTGCCACGTTCAATTAAAAAAGGTCCATTTATTGATCATCATCTGCTTAAAAAGGTTGAAGCAGCTGTTGCTAGCAATAATAGGAAACCGATTAAAACCTGGTCAAGACGATCTATGGTGAGTCCAGATATGCTAGGTCTGACAATTGCTGTTCATAATGGACGTCAACATGTTCCAGTATTGATATCTGAAAATATGGTAGGACATAAGTTGGGTGAATTTGCCCCAACTCGTACCTATAGAGGCCATATTGTTGATAAGAAAGCTAGAAGGTAATGATGATGGAAATTTCAGCAAAATTAAGTAATGCTCCATTATCTGCTCAAAAAGCTAGATTAGTCGGTGATCAAATACGTGGTTTACCTGTTGAGAAAGCATTGAATACATTAAAATTCAGCACCAAAAAAGCAGCACAAATTATGGTAAAGATTTTAGAATCTGCCATTGCTAATGCTGAGCATAATGAAAGTGCTGATGTTGATGAATTGTTTGTATCAACTGTATTTATCAACGAGGGTACTACCTTAAAAAGGGTTCGTGCAAGAGCTAAAGGACGTGCAAATCATATCCTTAAAAGAACCTGCCACATAACTTTAAAAGTCTCAGAGTACGAGTAGAGGATAAAATGGGTCAAAAAGTACATCCAACGGGTATACGTCTTGGAATTGTTAAAGATTGGACTTCAAGATGGTATGCGAATAGCCAAAACTATCCTGTATTCTTACTTCAAGATTTAAAAGTACGTGAGTATATCAAGGAAAAATTAGCGCAT
Source organism: Methylococcaceae bacterium (assembly GCA_048595505.1). Lineage (GTDB taxonomy): Bacteria > Pseudomonadota > Gammaproteobacteria > Methylococcales > Methylomonadaceae > QPIN01. The sequence continues at coordinate 5,706 of JBJPGG010000142.1, read as the reverse complement.
GCTTCTGTTAGTCGAATTCAGATAAACAGACCTGCAAATAATGCACAAATAACTGTTCATACTGCTCGTCCTGGTATCGTCATTGGTAAGAAAGGTGAAGATATTGATAAGTTAAGAATGGCAGTATCAGAAATGATGGGCGTGCCTGTTAAGATCAATGTTGAAGAAATCAGAAAGCCTGAGTTAGATGCGACATTAGTTGCTGAAGGTGTTGCCCAGCAATTGGAAAAAAGAATTATGTATCGCCGTGCGATGAAGCGGGCAGTCACGAATACCATGCGCCTAGGTGCTGAAGGTATCAAAATTAATGTGGCTGGACGGTTGAATGGTGCTGAAATCGCGCGTGCAGAATGGTATAGAGAGGGTCGTGTCCCTTTACATACTTTACGTGCAGATATTGATTACGGTACAGCGGAAGCAAATACTACTTATGGGATTATAGGCATTAAAGTCTGGATCTTTAAAGGTGAAGTATTTGATATGGGTGCACATAGTGCATCAAATGAATCTAACACTAAGAAATAGTTGAAGGGACAAAATTATGCTTCAACCTAAAAGAACAAAATTTCGTAAGCAACATAAAGGCAGAAATAACGGAGTTGCAGTGCGTGGCTCATCAGTTAGTTTTGGCGAATATGGTTTAAAATCTGTCAGTCGTGGTAGATTAACAGCGCGTCAAATTGAGGCGGCACGTAGAACAATTACTCGGCGTGTAAAAAGAGTTGGTAAGATGTGGATCAGAATCTTTCCAGATAAACCAATTACTAAAAAACCGCTAGAAGTACGGATGGGTAAAGGTAAGGGTAGTGTAGAATTCTGGGTGGCTCAAGTAAAACCAGGGACTATGTTATATGAAATTCAGGGTGTACCTGAAGAAGTAGCGCGTGAAGCGTTTACCTTGGCGGCAGCTAAGTTGCCAATTAAAACAATTTTTGTAGCACGGACAATAATGTGATGAATGCGAGCGAATTACGACAAAAATCTAAAGAAGAATTAGATTCAATGTTGCTAGAAAAAGCACGTGAGCAATTTAATTTGAGAATGCAAAAAGGTACAGGTCAATTGACTAAACCAGATCAAATGAAGAAAGTAAGGCGTGAGATAGCCCGGATTCATACGATATTACATGAAATGGCGAGTGCATAGGCATGACTGAAAATACAGAAAAATTACGTACGGTAACAGGTCGTGTTGTAAGCGATAAAATGGATAAGACGATTACTGTTAAAGTGGAGAGACTGGTTAAATTTCCAATTTATGGGAAATTTGTTAGGCGATCAACAAAGTACATGGCTCATGACGAGCAAAACCAGGCAAAAGAAGGTGATGTGGTTTCTATAACTTCATGTCGTCCTTTGTCAAAAAACAAAACCTTTAAACTGGTTTCGGTTCTAGAAAGCTCAGATTCTTAAGCTTTTAATATTAATTGATATGATTGGGATTTAACAATGATTCAGATGCAAACTAGCCTTGAAATCGCTGACAACAGCGGTGCAAAAAAGGTCATGTGTATCAAAGTACTAGGTGGCTCACACAGGCGATATGCAGGTATCGGCGATATTATTAAAGTGAGCGTAAAAGATGCGATTCCTCGCGGAAAAGTAAAAAAAGGCGAGGTGTATAACGCATTAGTAGTTAGAACACGTAAGGGTGTGCGCAGACCTGATGGATCAGTGATTCGTTTTGACACGAATGCTGCGGTTATTTTAAATACCCAGCTACAGCCAATAGGAACGCGTATTTTTGGACCAGTTACCCGTGAATTGAGGGGTGAAAAGTTTATGAAAATAATTTCTCTAGCCCCTGAAGTATTGTAAAGGAAGGTCCAGATGAAAAAGTTAAGACTAGGTGATGAAGTTATCGTGCTTATCGGGAAAGATAAGGGTAAGCAAGGTAAGATATTAAAGATGATTGATGAAAAGGTATTGGTTGAAGGAATAAACCGAGTAAAAAAACATCAAAAAGGTAACCCTAATGCTGGAGTACAAGGTGGAATTATTGATAAAGATATGCCAATAAATATTTCCAATGTAGCTTTGTATAACCCAGAAACACAAAAGGCTGATCGTGTTGGCTTCAAGTTTCTAGAAGATGGAAAGAAAGTCAGATATTTTAAATCTACTAATGAAGTAGTTGATGCATAGGATATAAAAAATCATGACTAGATTAGAAACTGAATATAAAGAAAAAATAATTCCTGCTTTACAAAAGCAGTTTGGCTATAAGTCGGTAATGCAAGTACCTAAGTTGAGTAAAATTACTCTAAATATGGGTGTTGGTGAAGCTGTAGCTGATAAAAAAGTATTACAAGCAGCGCTTTCTGATATGGAAAAAATTTCCGGTCAGAAGCCTGTTGTAACATTGGCAAGAAAATCAATTGCTGGTTTTAAAATTCGTGACGATATGCCGATAGGCTGTAAAGTTACTCTACGGAGTGATAAAATGTACGAATTTCTAGACCGCTTGGTTAGTATTGCAATTCCTCGGATACGTGATTTCAGAGGAATGAGTCCTAAAAGCTTTGATGGTCGTGGAAATTATTCAATGGGTGTGACTGAGCAAATCATCTTTCCGGAGATTGATTATGACAAAATTGACACCTTACGTGGTATGGATATTTCTATTACAACAACAGCAGGATCTAATGAAGAAGGTCTGGCATTGTTGAAGCTTTTCAATTTTCCATTCAAGAACTAAAGGACGTAAGTAAATGGCTAAGAAATCGATGATTGCGCGGGAAAAAAAGCGCAATATATTAATCGGTAAATTTGAAGTTAAAAGAAGAGCTCTGAAAGAATTAATTAGAGACCCTAAAACTTCAGATGAAGATAAAGATGCGGCTCTTTTAAGTCTGCAAAAACTTCCACGCGACTCTAGCCCTTCTCGTGCTAGAAATCGTTGTAATATTACAGGGCGCCCTCATGGTTTTTATCGAAAGTTTGGTCTTTCGCGTAATAAATTAAGAGAAGCGACAATGCGTGGGGATGTTCCTGGTTTGTCAAAAGCAAGCTGGTAACATGGTTAACAAGTTTTTGGAGAATATTAAATGAGTATGAGTGATCCAATAGCAGATATGTTGACTAGAATTCGTAATGGTCAATCTGCAGGAAAGAAAAGTGTTAAATTGCCTTCATCTAAATTGAAAGTAGCAATAGCAAGAGTTTTAAAAGAGGAAGGTTATATAACTGATTTTAAAACTGATACAACTGGCAGTCATACAGAAATGACAGTTGATTTAAAGTACTATCAAGGTGTGCCTGTTATAGAGAAAGTCAAAAGAGTCAGCAGACCTGGGCTAAGAATCTATAAATCTAAAGATGAGCTTCCAAAAGTTCTCGCTGGATTGGGTATTGCAATTGTTTCAACTTCTAATGGTGTGATGACTGATCGTGCTGCCCGGGCTATTGGGCATGGCGGCGAAGTTATTTGCACCGTTTGCTAAGAGGGTAGGTGTGTTATGTCTAGAGTAGCAAATGCAGCTGTAACAATACCGGCAGGTGTTGATGTCAAATTAGATGGCACCAATATGACTGTTAAAGGTAGTGGTGGACAGCTGACATATAAAATACATAATGATGTCAGTGTAGAAGTTAACGATAATGTTATCCAGGTTAAATGGGATGATGCGATCAAGAAAGCTAAGGCACAGGCAGGAACAGCCAGAGCATCAATTAACAATATGGTTACTGGTGTTTCTAAAGGGTTTGAAAAGAAATTGACTTTAATTGGTGTGGGTTACAGGGCTCAGGTCAAAGGAAAAGTGTTAACACTTTCTTTAGGTTTTTCCAATCCGGTTGTGTATCAGATTCCTGAAGGTGTAACTGTTGAGGCCGCGAGCCAGACAGAATTAACTGTCAAAGGCAGTGATAAGCAACAAGTTGGTCAAGTAGCTTCGGAAATCAGAGGTTTTCGTCCCCCAGAGCCATATAAAGGTAAGGGTGTGAGATACACTGATGAGCATGTTGTTAGAAAAGAAGCCAAAAAGAAGTAGGTTAGGGTAATGGATAAGAAAGCATCTCGATTAAAACGTGCGTTAAGACAACGCAGTAAAATAAAACAGCTAGGCGTCAATAGACTTACTGTTCATAAAACATCACAGCATATCTATGCTCAAGTGATGAGTGAAGATGGTACGGCAACTGTAGCCAGTGCTTCAACTTTGGAAGCAGATATTAAAGCTAGTCAAAGCAATACTGGAAACGCAGTTTCAGCCGTTGACGTTGGAAAAGCGATTGCAAAAAGAGCATTAGAGGCAGGCGTAACAGAAGTTGCTTTTGATCGTTCAGGTTTTAAATATCATGGTCGTGTAAAAGCATTAGCAGATGCTGCACGTGAAGCTGGTTTGAAGTTCTAGGAGAATATAATGGCTACATCAGGACCTCAAGGTCAAGCAAGTGCAGATGGTTTGCAGGAAAAATTAGTTTCTGTTCGTCGCGTCGCTAAGGTTGTAAAAGGTGGTAGAGTATTCGGTTTTGCTGCATTAACAGTTGTTGGTGACGGACAAGGTCGAGTTGGCTACGGTGTAAGTAAAGCAAGAGAAGTGCCTATTGCAATCCAAAAGTCACTTGAGCAAGCTAGAAAAAACATGCGTAAAGTACAATTAAAAGAAGGTACTTTGCAATATACAGTCACGGGTGAAACTGGCGCAGCTAAAGTTTATATGCAACCAGCATCAGAAGGTACCGGTATTATTGCGGGTGGTGCAATGCGTGCTGTTTTTGAAGTTGTTGGTGTAAATAACGTTTTGGCTAAATGTATTGGTACTAATAACCCGATCAATGTTGTGAGAGCAACTATCAAAGGGTTGACTGAAATGCAGAATGCTGAACAGATCGCGGCAAAACGTGGTTTAACAGTTGATCAAATTACTGGGTAGTAATCATGGCTGATAAAAAAATAAGTGTAACCATGACTAAAAGCAAGATTGGAAGATTAAAATCTCACCAGGCATGCTTAAAAGGATTAGGGTTGCGAAAAATACGTCAAACAGTTGAGGTTATTGATACTCCAGAAAATCGTGGAATGATCAATAAAGTTTCATACATGCTGAAAGTTGAGGAAGTGTAATGTATTTAAATACTATTCAATCGGCATATGGTTCTCGTAAGAACAGAAAAAGGGCTGGGCGTGGAATTGGTTCTACACTTGGTAAAACATGTGGAAGAGGTCATAAAGGTCAAAAATCACGTAGTGGTGGAATGCCTAAAGTCGGTTTTGAAGGTGGTCAAATGCCTTTGCAGCGTAGATTACCTAAAATTGGTTTTTCATCTCGTGTTAAAAAGTATTCATCAGAAGTTACTTTATATGAAGTGAGTTCGTTAGATGCTGAAGTTGTTGATCTTGCTGCTTTAAAAACAGCAAACCTGGTTCCGGCTTTTGCAAAAACTGTAAAGGTAATTAAATCGGGTGAGATTTTGAAATCCATAACTGTTAAAGGTTTGAAAGTTACTGCAGGTGCGAAAGCATCTATAGAAGCTGCTGGTGGCAAAGTAGAGGCATAAGTGAGTACTTCAAGAGCAGAAATGGCAAGTAAAATGGGCGCTTTTTCGGAGCTAAGATCTAGGCTGTTGTTTGTGCTTGGAGCTTTCTTTGTATATCGTGTTGGTGCACATATTCCTGTACCTGGAATTGATCCTAAAGCATTAGCGATAATGTTTGAACAGCAAAGCGGATCTATTCTTGACATGTTTAACATGTTTTCGGGTG
>JBJPGG010000141.1:0-14364 GCA_048595505.1 Methylococcaceae bacterium | reverse complement strand
GTAGAGCAGTTGATTTGTAATCAACCGGTCGTAGGTTCGACTCCTATCATCAGCTCCATATTCTGGAACCCCGTCGAAGACGGGGAATCCTATTGCTGTTAGCGAAAGATAGCTTGATATTATCAAATATATATTTAAGTTTCCTGTAAATATTTTGCTCCCAAAAAGTTTTTTAAATAAAAAATAGCTTTTTTGAAATATTAAACTATCTTGCCAGTTGTCTAGAATTTGCCTCGCGTCAAACAAGACCTAATTAAACTGGGTTTCAAGCTCAGTTTCACATTCCATTCCCTTGAATACTATCATATAAAACATTTTTTACATAATTCTTGCCAATATTTTCGAGTATAATTATTCCTGATTAGCAAGGATCGTCAGCCAAAGTATTTTCCATGAGTGAAATGAGGCATGGACTTCCGACTAAAATATCTAAAATAGAGGCCTAGGCTATGAATTCAGTTGAATTTTACTTTAAGCTTTGGTTAAGAGCTTTACGGTTATTCCTCTGAAACCAGGTTTTAAAGGGGTTTTCAGAACCTGGCGGAAGATTCTTTCTAATCAGGTCTTTGCATGTAGATAATTGCGATCGATATTTTTTGGATTTTACATTTACTTTTTTTGAAACCTTAAGTAACCAAGGTTTTTTTAAGTATGTTTTTCTGCTATAGCCAGTATGCCCTTCATGGTAGGCGAGATAAAGTTTTCGTGTGTCCCATTTGGAAAGTCCAAGGCGCTGATGACTGATAGAACAGTACCAGCCAATAAAATCACTGGCATCAGCAAAGTCGTCTCTATCTGCTCCCCAGCGGCTATTTTTATTTGCTAAATAATCCTGCCAGGTTCCATCTTGTGCTTGAGCATAACCATAAGCACTGCTGGAACGAAACCAAGGGATTATACCTAATAGCCAGGGTCGAGGTGGCTGGGCATCAGCTACAAATCTAGATTCCTGGTGCATGATAGCCATGGTGACATGGATTGGAACTCCCCATTTCTGATAGGATTCTTTTACATCTGTATACCAATCCTCCTTTTCCTGAAAAACATCACAAATATTATTAATATTATTAGGTGGAGTTGCTACACAGGAGCATAGAACAAGTGTAATACAGAGGTATAGAGTGTTTTTTAGCATGAGCAGACGTTTAAGAATTATTTTAAATAGTATAGTGATAACTAAATTTAGCACTATACTTTAATCCCATAGATAATAAGCATTGAGAATATATGATGTTAGAAGAACAAAGATCATATCGAAAAAAAATAGCATCACACGGACTAATTTACCTGGGGGGGGAAGAAAGGGACATCTCGGTAAGAAATTTGTCAATTACAGGCTTATTGGCAGAATTGGCAGATAATTCGGCAAGTTTTGATATTAGAGATGTATTTCAATTAATTAAATTATCAACCAGTATTGATATTTATTTACCGGAAATGCGTTTGGCCGGTGAGGCAGAGGTAGTTCGGGCAGATATAGTTGATGGACTTATTCATTTGGCTCTTGAATTTAGGAACCTTTCTTATGATGTCGATACTCTGCTATATAAGCGGAAAGCTTATAGGAAGAATATGACAGCGCCAGGGCAGATTGTTTTTAACAACAAAAAATATGATTTTTTCACTAAAAATATTTCTGTGGATGGATTGATGATCCTTATGAAAGAGACTATTGATGTTGATGAGGGGACATTAACAATATTTGATTTTAAACGTCTGAATTTACGGGGAAAGATTAAAGTCATTTGGGTGGATCATGGATTAGATGGATCTACTTTAATTGGATTACAGTATGTGCAGATGGAAAAAGATAAGATAAAAGGTATTCCACGTTTTAATTTTGATTTCAAAGATATTTGATCAAAGATATTTAAAGCATCATTGTGTTTCTATGCTTTGAAAACTAAAATGTGTGCTGAAGTATATCTGTTTTATTTATCACTAGCGCAATTCAAAATATGAATTTTTTATCAAAATGGCGATGGGAATTATTATCGCCTTTAGCCGGAATGCTATTAACCCTTTCTTTTGCCCCTTTCAACTATTCATATTTAGCTGTTATATCCTTGGTTTTTACTTTTTTATCATGGTTGGGTATTTCACCTGGCCGTGCTGTATTGCGTGGATACCTGTTTGGCTTAGGGTTGTTTGGTAGTGGTATTTCCTGGGTGTTTATTAGTGTTCATGATTATGGAGGAGCTCCTTTTTTTGGTGCTGTTTTATTAACCATTTTAGTTGTTTGTTTTTGGGCTGTGTTTCCGGCATTAACTGGGTATTTATCGGTTAAAATTGCTGGTAAACAGAGTAAAGCTACATTGATATGGATTGTTCCGTTTATCTGGATTTTAGTCGAGTATTTTCGTGGCTATTGGTTGTTGAATGGATTTCCCTGGTTACAAATTGCTTATACTCAGTTACAAATGCCTTTACAAGGGTTTGTTCCTGTTTTAGGTGTGTATGGAACAGGTTTTTTATTAGCACTTTCTGCATCTTTAATTGTTGCAGGATTTAGACGATATATACGATGTCGCAATGCAATCATATCTATCATCCTGCTCTGGGGTATAGGGGGTTATCTTCAGACTATCCAATGGACTCAACCCAAAGGAGAAGCAATCAATGTTGCTCTTATTCAAGGGAATGTTGCACAAGACCAAAAATGGTTGGTAAAAAATAGATTAAAAACATTAGTGGATTACCAGGGAATGACTGCTCAGAATTGGGACTCTGATATTATTGTTTGGCCAGAAACCGCTATTCCAGCCTATTTGTCGCAAGTAAAAGAATTTTATTTAGACCCTCTATCTGCCAAGGCCAAAGCGCATAATACTGACTTGATAGTGAGTTTACCTGCCACCGGGAAACAAAATGAATATTTTAATACGGTGTTAACATTGGGTAAGCATGAGGGTCGGTATGATAAGAATCATTTATTACCTTTCGGGGAATACTTACCTTTACAGCCACTATCTGGCTTTGTTCTGGATTTACTTAATATCAGACTGGGGGATTTTACTTCAGGCGGTAATAATCAAAAACTATTACAAGCGGGCGGATATCCGTTTGCAACATCTATTTGTTATGAAGATGCATTTGGTGGTGAAGCGATAAGAGCTATGCCAGCAGCGGCTTTTTTAGTGAATGTGACTAATGATGCATGGTTTGGTGATTCAATAGAGCCACATCAGCATATGCAGTTGGCACAAATGCGGGCTTTGGAGACAGGGCGATATATGTTAAGAGCTACCAATACGGGAGTGACAGCGATTATCGGGCCGGATGGCCGTATCGTTAAAAAAGTGCCAATGTTTAAAAAGGCTGTATTGAAGGGGAGGATTTTTCCTATGGGTGGGATGACACCCTATGCCAGGTTAGGTGATGGTATTGTTGTTTCAGTGACAGGGTTTTTATTATTGATTTTACTAGGGTATTACGCAAGAAAGAAACAGCAATAAGTAGTGTTCCCTACGTCCTTGTAGGGTAGTCTGTTAAATTAATGAATTTCAGCGTATAAGGCTTTATATTCATCAGTTAGTTTGTGATTTGGAGCATAATGAATTAAAGGCTTTGATTCAGTATGAGACTCACGTACTTTTACTGAAGGAGAAATTTTGCTTTCCAAGACAGGGTGCCCTTCTGCGATGAGTTCTTCAACCAGTTTTCTTGGTAGATTAGCCTGTCTTTGGTATTGATTAACAACAACTCCTTCAATTTCAAGGTTTTCATTATGATCTGCTTTTACTTCCGCAATTGAATTCATCAGGGTATATAACGCATCCCTGGCAAAGGTGTCGCAATCAAAAGGAATTAAGCATTTTTCAGCAGCAATTAATGCCGATTGACTATAAAAGTTAAGAATGGGAGGGGTGTCGATATAAATAGCATCAAAGCCTTCCAATTTTTCCAGCTCTTCTTTAAGCTTAAATATTTTATATCTGGATTCCAGTCGACTTTGTAACGCTTCAAGTTCAGGGTGACTGGGTAATACGTACAAATTGGGGAAAGGCGTTTCATGGATTGCACTGTCCAAGCCAGCTTTTGCGCCACCAAATAGGCTAATACCTAAACAGTCTTTGAAAAAGTGAGCAATGGTTTTGTCTGCGTCAGTAATCTTGTGACCCAGGAGGTATTGGGTTGAATTCCCTTGTATATCAAGGTCTATCACCAGTGTTCGTTTTCCTTCAACCGCACTGATAGCGGCTAAATTACAGGTGATGGTTGATTTTCCTACACCGCCTTTTTGATTAAATATGACCCTGCGCATGTTATTCCCTCGTTAAATCAAATAGATAAAGTCTGCATTATAAGACTTGGGACAGTAATATCAACCACGAGTGAATGTTTTTGCTTTACATTCGGGACATTCGGGGATTTCACTGGTCGATTTAAAGGCGATATGCTTGCCACATTGGTCACAAATAAATGTCCCAGGGCCTGCTATATCACCACTTTGATAGGGGTGGTACTTGTTGGCCTGGTTTTCTATTTTTGCTAACTCAATACGTGTTTTATCGGCAATGCTGGTAAATGCATCTAAAGCAAAATTTTCTAACAGTTCTATATCAAATTTAAACCATTCAGAAAGTGCATTAGAATCATTGTCCGCAGCATGTTCTATGTCACGCATTAGAAAATGTGCAACCCGATCAATATCTTGTTGTGATAATCCTTCAATTGTTTTTTCTTTTGCAATGTCCATCGCTTCGGCGACAGAATGCAATGAATCATCCATTACTTCGTATAAATGTTCCATTAGTTCGTCATAGGCTTTGACAAATTTATTCTCACTCATAGTTATCTCCTTAAAATACACTTTTGATTTATGTCTCTGTACTGTATTCTAACGCTTTTGACCGGTAAAAGACGAGTAGGATGGAAGAAAATTATAAGCCATTGGCAATTGAACAGGCTGCCCAGGACAGTTGGGAACAATCAGGCGTGTTCAATGTAACTGAAGATGCTGAAAAAGAGAAATACTATTGCTTATCGATGTTTCCTTATCCTAGTGGAAAATTACACATGGGGCATGTGCGGAATTATACGATAGGTGATGTGATTAGCCGTTTTCAGCGGATGCTGGGGAAAAATGTAATGCAACCCATGGGATGGGATGCATTTGGTTTGCCTGCAGAAAATGCGGCGATGCAAAATAATGTACATCCAGCAGACTGGACTTATAGCAATATTGAATATATGCGTGACCAGCTAAAGCAATTGGGTTTTGGCTATGACTGGAATAGAGAACTGGCAACTTGTGATCCAAGTTATTATCGCTGGGAGCAATGGTTTTTCTTAAAACTGTTGGAAAAAGACTTAGTATATAAGAAAACATCACCTGTTAACTGGTGTCCTAATGACAAAACAGTGTTAGCGAATGAGCAGGTTATTGATGGTTGCTGCTGGCGTTGTGATACAAAAGTTGAGAAAAAAGAAATTTCTCAGTGGTTTGTGAAAATTACAGCTTATGCTGATGAGCTGCTACAGGATTTAGAAAAGCTGGATGGCTGGCCTGAGCAGGTTAGAACCATGCAGGCAAACTGGATAGGGCGTTCTGAAGGCGTGGAAATGGATTTTTCTGTTGCAGGCAATGAGCCTATCAGAATCTATACCACTCGCCCGGATACCTTAATGGGTGTGACTTACCTGGCTGTTGCTGCTGAACATCCTGTTGCGATAGAAGCAGCTAAAGGCAATGCTGAAATAACTGGTTTTCTTGAACAGTGCAAGATAATGGAAACCTCTGAAGCGGCCATGGAAACCATGGAAAAGTGTGGCGTGGACTCTGGAGTTAAAGCGATTCATCCTATTACCGGAGAAGATGTTCCTGTCTGGATTGCTAATTTCGTGTTGATGGGTTATGGCACGGGTGCTGTGATGTCGGTTCCTGCCCATGATCAAAGGGATTATGAATTTGCTAATAAATATGGCATTGCTATCAAACAAGTTATTTTTTCTGCTGAAGGTAAGGAGGTTGATGTATCTGAGCAAGCCTTTACTGTTAAAGGAATATTGAAAAATTCAGTTGAATTTGATGGTTTGAGTTCTGAAGATGCTTTTCATGCAATTGCTGCGAAATTAGAAGCAGAAAAAAAAGGTGAAAAGAAAGTCAACTTCCGATTACGTGACTGGGGTGTTTCCAGGCAACGTTATTGGGGGGCTCCTGTCCCTGTTATTTATTGTGATGACTGCGGCACAGTGCCCGTGCCAGAGGCTGATTTGCCGGTTGAATTACCAAAAGATGATGTGGTGCTTGATGGCTCCCAATCACCTTTAGCGGCACATCCAACATTTCCTTATGCTGACTGTCCTAAATGCGGTAAAGCAGCTAGAAGAGAAACAGATACCTTTGATACCTTTATGGAGTCGTCCTGGTATTTTGCCCGTTATGCAGGGAAAAGTGACGATAGTATGTTGGCTGAAAGTGCTAAATATTGGTTGCCAGTTGATCATTATATTGGCGGTATAGAACATGCAATCTTGCATTTGCTATATGCTCGCTTTTATACCAAATTACTACGTGATGAAGGCTTGTTAGTTTGTGATGAACCGTTTAAACGCTTGTTAACACAAGGGATGGTGTTGAAAGATGGCGTTAAAATGTCAAAATCAAAAGGTAATACGGTTGATCCCCAAGGCTTGATTGCGCAATATGGTGCAGATACTGTGCGCATGTTTGTGATGTTTGCGGCACCTCCAGAGCAGTCATTAGAGTGGTCTGATAGTGGTGTTGAAGGTGCTTACCGGTTTATGAAGCGTTTGTGGCGTCAAGTGTTTTTACATGTTGGTAATACGCAGGGAGTTCCTGCGCTGGATAAGACAGGTTTAACAGATGGACAAAAAATGGTTCGTCGCCAATTACATTTAGCCTTAAAAAAGGCAACGGATGATTATGGCAGGCGCTTTACATTTAATACAGTGATCGCAGCCAATATGGAATTGATCAATACATTATCAAAATTCAATGATAATTCTGATAATGGTAAAGCGATACGACAAGAAGTGTTAGAAACTATTTTATTAATGCTTTCGCCTATAGTGCCTCATATTTGTATGCAATTGTGGCAAGAGTTAGGTCATGAAAATGATATTGTGATTGAGTCTTGGCCAATTGTTGATGAATCAGCACTAGAGCAAGATGCTATTAAAATGATGTTGCAGGTGAATGGTAAATTGCGGGGTGATATTTTAGTTTCTTTATCAGTTAGTAAAGAAGAGATTGAGAAGATGGCTTTAGCCGATGAAAATGTCATGCGGTTTATTGAAGGCAAGACTATTAAGAAAGTTATTGTTGTACCTAAACGCTTGGTTAATATTGTTGTTTAGCTTTACTACCTTTCCTCGCTGTTCATCAGTAGCATTAAACTGAGAGTTACATCTGGTTCCCACGCTGTGGTTGGGAACCCATTCATGGGCGCTGGAGCGTCAGCCAATGCATTCCTACGCTCAGCGTAGGAACGAGAGAACGAGAATGAATTATGAGTCGTATTAAAAATATTTTTCTGTTGAGTGCTTTGTTGCTTATCTCAGCTTGTGGGTATCATTTGCGAGGTAGCATTGATTTACCAGAAGGTTTAAAAAAAATCTATTTACATGGAGGCTCTAGTGAGCTTAGAAGTAGCCTTAAAAAATCTTTAAGGTTTTCTGATGGTGAACTAGTTAGTAGAGCTAAGGAAGCGGGGGTGGTTGTGAAAATTGGGAAAGATAAAATGCGTAGACGTGTTCTTTCCTTAAGCTCGACCGGTAGGGCAAATGAATATGAGTTGTATTATTATATGGATTTTATTTTGCTTGATGCAGCAGGAAATCAATTGTCAAAAAAACAGACTGTTGAGCTTAGCAGGGATTATTTTAATGACCAGGAAGATGTTTTAGCAAAAAATATTGAGGAAAAAATAATCAGAGAAGAAATGTATCGTCAGGCAGTACAATCGATTATTAGCCGGTCTCGCATTGCGTTGAAAAAATCTGCTAAGTAATTATGCGTTTAAAACCAGAGCAACTGGAGAGTTCATTAAAGAATCTAGCCGCTGTTTATTTGATTTCTGGAGATGAAGTATTGCAGGCAGGAGAGGTTGCAGATTCGATACGCAAAGCTGCAAAAAATGCTGGCTATACTACACGTGAAGTTTTGTCTGTGGAAACAGGGTTTGAGTGGAGTGAGTTGTCATTTGCGGCAGATTCAATGTCTATTTTTGCAGATAAAAAACTGATAGATTTAAGGTTGATTTCTGGTAAGCCAGGTACTGAAGGTGCAAAGACCTTGTTTAATTATTGCCAGCATTTGCCAGAAGACACTGTATTGCTGATTAGTACCCCTAAACTTGCTAGTGCTGCTTTAAAAACAAAGTGGTGTCAGGCAATTGATCAAAATGGAGTTATTGTCCAAACGTGGCCTCTTGATGGTGCTGATTTGATTCAGTGGTTGCAACGCAGAGTTAATAAAAGAGGCTTGCAGATTGAACCGGATGGAATCAAAGCTTTAGCTGCTAGAATTGAAGGTAATTTGCTAGCTGCATCACAGGAGATAGAAAAACTTTATATATTGTACGGAGAGAAACCATTATCTAAACAAGCTGTGGAGCAGGCCGTTGCTGATAGTGCTCGTTTTGATGTGTTTAAATTGACTGATTGTGTGTTATCAGGGCGTGTGGTTCGAGCGGTCAAAATTATTAATGGCTTGAAAGCAGAGGGCATTGCTGCACCCGTAGTCTTATGGGCTTTAACAAGAGAAGCCAGGCTGCTTGTTAATATAAAAGTGGCTTTACAACAAGGACAAAATAAAGAAACAGTTTTTAAAAGTCACAGGTTATGGGATAAGCGTAAACAACTAGTAAATGTAGCTGTTTCTCGTCTGGATATGGCTACATTAGAGCAAGTTTTATTATTGAGTTCTGAGGCGGACAGGCAGATTAAAGGACGGCAAAAGGGTGATTGCTGGGAAACTTTGTTGTCGATTTGTGTGTTGTTTGCTGTGGTTTAAATGATGTTGATTATCTGGTTCCCACGCTGTGCGTGGTAACCCATTTCTGGACGCTCCAGCGTCCTGTGACGCTGGAGCGTCAGACTATGCATTCCAACGCACAGCGTAGGAACGAGAGAAAATCGATACTCAGAATATCCCTGTACTTCGGCAGGAAATTGCTCCTGCATTTCCTGCACTTAGTATATCCCTGTATTTCGGCAAGAAAATTGCTCCTGCATTTCTTGCACTCAGCACATCCCTGTGCTTCGAAATTTATAATCAGTCTGCAAACAGTGGTCTAGCCATTTTTGTAGGAAGTAGTTTAATCGCCATTTGTAATTCATAATTTCAATACTCTGCCCCGGGTCTTTAAATACGTTTGATACGTCTGTTCTGGCGTGGTCTTTTAAAACCTCGGCTAAATTGGCATCTAGATAAATTCTTATTTTAACCGCCGGCTCCATGAAATCTTCAAGGTTTTTGTTGAAGTTGTGGCTGAGCTCTACGGTTAGGGTATGTTTCGAGCGATCAATTATTTTTAGGTATAGTGTTGGTTTATGGGAGGTTTCGCCTGTTGCATGTTTTTGAAAAGAACATAAGTCTGGAATCAGGCAAAAAAGTTTTTGATAATTAGATTCACAAAGTTGTTCTAAACAGTGTGATGTATTGACAGGGTGAACTAAGCTCATGTGTGACTAGTTTTCTCGGTAGCAGGCATTAGCACTTGCTGTTTCCCAAAGTACCACTTGATCAACATTTAATCCTTCTTGTTTTAGATGTTGATATATCATTTTACTTAACACTTCTGCGGTTGGATGTTCATCAATGGCCATGAAGCGTTCATTTTGTTGTTCTAACAGAGGAATAATGGGGTCGTCTTTATGTAGCAGGAAGTTATGGTCTAAATGTTGGTTTATGTAGCTTTCAACGCAGTCTTTGATCTCAGAGAAATCACAGACCATGCCTTGTTCATCCAGTTTTTGTTGTGAAATAGAGATAGAAGCCTTAACACTATGGCCATGCAGATTCTTGCATTTGCCTTTATGATTCATTAAGCGGTGGCCATAGCAGAAATAGACTTCTTTTGTAATTGTATACATATTTAGGTAGAGATAAGCTCTTGACGCTATATTTTTTTAGAATATGCGTTTTTATTTAAGGCTTTTGATTGATGCTGCAATTTCAAAGGAATTGTCGTCCTTAGGTATGCATCTTACGACTTCAATAAAAGCAGTCATCGGTGGAGTAACAGAGTTTTTTGGTAATACATTTACTTCCATTGCTATGCCAGTTTCATAGGCCATTTCAGAAATAAATGAAATACCTGCGCCACTTAAAGAGGTGCAATGTCCAGTTTTTACAGTATCAGAATCAGCATGTTTATAAGTAACCTCGCAATCAACATCCATTCGAATATAATCACGTTTTTCATCATAGTCCTGCATGTGTTTTTCCTCTTTAAGTAACAAATGAAATATATAAATTGCGTGTCTGTGTGTACGCGAAGTATAGCGATATCCTCAAATGTCAAGTGTACTATAAAATCAACAAAAATATAGATGAATTGTCTGATTATTATTATTTATGACACTATATTTGAATGGATGAGTTAATAGCTGGCAATTCCTTGCTTTTTGTGTAAAATCTACCGGTTTTGAGAACATAATTTGGCTGATATGAGTAAAAACATTGTCCTTACCGGTATTACAACAACAGGTACGCCTCATTTAGGTAACTACGCAGGGGCGATTCGTCCAGCAATTGAAGCAAGCAAAGATGATAATGCCAGACCGTTTTATTTTCTTGCTGATTATCATGCATTAATTAAATGCCAGGAACCTGAACGAGTCAGACAGTCTAGTTTGGAAATTGCGGCGACATGGTTAGCCTTGGGTTTGGATACTTCTAATGCGGCATTTTATCGTCAATCAGATATACCAGAAATACCAGAGCTATGCTGGATGTTATCTTGTGTAACAGCTAAAGGCTTGATGAACAGGGCGCATGCCTACAAAGCCTCTGTTGCTGAAAATGAAGAGTCTGGCGGCAATGATCCTGATAAAGGCATTAATATGGGCTTGTTTGGCTATCCGGTGTTAATGGCAGCTGATATGTTGATGTTTAATGCAAATAAAGTACCTGTGGGTAAAGATCAGATTCAGCATATTGAAATGGCGCGTGACATTGCAACTCGTTTTAACCATATATACGGTGAGCACTTTGCTATTCCTGAAGCGGTAGTGGATGACAATGCAGCGACTATATTAGGTTTGGATGGTCGTAAAATGAGTAAAAGTTATAACAATACTATTCCCTTGTTTGAGACAGAGAAAAAGTTTAAAAAGCTAATTAATAAAATTAAAACTAATTCATTAGAACCTGGAGAGCCAAAAGAAACGGATGGTTGTACTTTATTTGGTATATATAAAGCATTTGCCAGAGAGTCCGAAGTGGCAGAGATACGTCAGCGTTATGCAGAAGGAATTGCCTGGGGTGAAATGAAGAAAGTATTGTTTGAGAAAATTAATGAAGAAATAGCTCCTGCAAGAGAGCGTTACCAAGCTTTAATGGAAGCGCCTGAGCATATTGAAGAAGAGTTACTAGAGGGTGCTAAAAAAGCACGAGAAATTTGTGTTCCCTTTATGCAAGAAATACGGGAATCAGTAGGCATATCTCGTATTAAAAAGTGAGATCGATAACCTTTACGGGTTGGCTGGTTCAATCGTTTGAATTAGCCAATAAGCGTCCTGTGCTATGGCTTGGGTCGGTTCTGTTTTTGGCTGTTTTTTTAGCATTGGGACGGGTTTCTTTAGCATTAGCTATTTTATTTTCAGTCAGTAGCCTATTTATAGGTGTTGCTATTGTTGATTATATTCACCGAGAAGACGGATCTGTTTGGAAAACTATTCAGAAGCATTTGCCATTGGCCGTATCGTTGGCTGTTTTAGTATTGATTTTTTGGTTTGCTTTTAGAGTAGTTGCAAATATTTATTCCGCAGAAACAGAAAAAATTGCACAGTTTTTCTTTCATTGGGAATTAACTGCGGAAAACCTTCATAGTATGGTTTTTCGGGAGTTAATCGTTTGGCTTTATTCATCAGCCATTGTGGCTTTGATTTTTATATTGTTAATGCTTAACAGTTTTGGTAGCTGGTTTAGTTTTCCTCTGATGGCTTTTAAACAAAAATCCTGGAGTGAAGCGCGTGAATTGGGTAAACAAGCAACAGCCGAAAATTTAGCGGCAATGTATAAGTTGACTGGGTTTCTGCTGATTACTGCTTTTATTGGGCTGGGTTTGATACCTTTGTTAACCCCTCTTTTTTATATGTTGGTTGCAACGCTAATGTATGTTTCTTATCACGATATTTTTGTTAAAAAATAAATTTTCTGCCTTATATCTGTAATGGCTTGTAAACATAAACCTCAATTAAAATCACCGTGTACAATACCAAACAAGTCATTCCAGAGGTTTGAAACCTCATCAATTATCAATGAGAGTAAAAGGAGGTAAGCAATGGCTTCTAAAGGCGTTGCAAGATTAGGTGATGTCCATGTCTGTCCACTTCATACCGTTAATGTTATTGTTTCAGGCTGTCCTACTGTTAACGTCAACAATAGATCAATGGC
The DNA here is from genome assembly GCA_048595505.1 of Methylococcaceae bacterium. Classification (GTDB taxonomy): domain Bacteria; phylum Pseudomonadota; class Gammaproteobacteria; order Methylococcales; family Methylomonadaceae; genus QPIN01. The sequence continues at coordinate 1,775 of JBJPGG010000141.1, read as the reverse complement.
ACTGGTTGGCGACAAAACCGCGTGTGGAGCTACGATTATTACAGGCATTCCAACCGTTTATGCAGATGGTGCGCTAGTCGCACATATAGGTAGTTTAACCACGCATGGCGGAGTGATTACCACCGGCTCAACAGATACCTTTGTCGATGTTCAATTAAGTTTAGGTAGCTCAGGCTGGCAACAAATTATAGGGGCAGGAAAAGAACTGGTAAACCAGTTTACAAAGCGTAATGCAGGCATGATGGCTGAATGGATGTCAGAAAAAGGCATAGTCACCTTTCAGGATAGAGCAGGGAATGCGCTAAGTTCCGACGCTGTGGCAAGCTTATATGAAAATGCAGGTAAAGATGGGCTAACGATAGAGCAAGGGCAACAGCAGATAGGCGCAGACCGTGTCAAAGCATTACCGCAAACTCCGCTAATCATTGGTGCAGCCACCGCACTGGGAACAGGCGGTAAATCCATCGTAAAACACCCAGAACAATTTGCCGATGATTTAAAAGAAGCCTTAAAAGGCTTAAGCAAAAGCGGTGAGATTGATAAAAAAATATCTGAAGCAATGGGCGTAGCCGGGGGACGACAAGGCATGCGAAAAGAAGGCATTACCGACCATCCTGATTTTAAAGATCGCCATCATGGACATGATAATATTGGATATGATAAAAATGGTAATCTATCTGAAACGGAATTTAAAGGGCGAAATAAAGACAGCACCGCCGTAGCAGAAGACAAACAGGGGCGAAAGCAAAGCTCTAAGAAAAAAAATGAACATCTTGCTGGAAAAATGAAGAAGAAACAAAATAAGGTAGATGTTGTATCAAATCGAAAAGGCGGGGCTTATACCCAAGGCGAAATAGATTTGGCAAATGTTATTTTTGACAAAGTTGGTAAAAAACGTCACTTATCCACTCATACTAATACAGAGACCGGGCGAGTAAGAGTATATGAGCGTGATAAAAAAGGTAAGATTGTTGGAAAGCCCCTGCACGATTTTACAATGGAAAACTTTAAAGAAATGAAATCAGAAATCACTAAAGCGGTGAAAGCAGGAGCAAAAAAATGAACATACCAGAGCAGCAACAAATAGATCACTGGTTAAATGTTGCAAGTGGAGACCTTGAAAGGAGAAAAACACACACTCAAGATGGCTTTTATGAACGTGAAAACCTTTATGTACAGGGACTTTATACGGGGTATGCTGGAATTTATGCTGATCTTGCCCGTACCATGTTTTTAAATGGCGAACTTAACATAGCATTCAGAGCTGAATTTTCCAATGCCAGCCGAAATATGCTGAAAAGCTTTACTATGGCTTATGATAAAAATGATCCTGATTATGTTGGAGATAAGGAAACTCCCGCTGATTATACGGGGACTTATTTTGATCGACCACAATACGGTTATGTCGATTGGTCTAGTGTTGAAGCACTAGATGCCATCAACGGCTTTAATTGGGCGTTAATGGCAGGAGATTTTGAATTAGGTAAAGAGCTGGCTAACTGGTTTCAAGATAGTCCTGATGAAAAAAGAGACGATGCCATTACCCGTTATGCCCATGCGATGAAATACGCTTTGATTGGTAGTCATGTTAGAGAGGCAGGAAAGACACTGCTAATGCAAACCATAGATAAATGCCGAAAAAAACCACCCAAAGGCGGATGGAAATTGAACTTTTATACGTTGAGCTTAGCCTTGTATGGCATTTTAGATAAAGATCAAGCCTTGTTTAATGAAGGGCTGGCTTTACAGCTTCAGTTTTATCAAGCCGAGGCACA
>JBJPGG010000140.1:0-2869 GCA_048595505.1 Methylococcaceae bacterium | reverse complement strand
GCACCTGCACGGTTTTTTTGGGGTATGGCGTCACACTCGACGGCTAATCAGGAGCGGCGTCATACCCATTTCAACGACAGTTCCAGTTATAGTTCTTAAATGTGAATCTTGCTTGTGTTTTAAGTTTTTACTTCAGAATCGAAATAGTGATTGGGTTATTTTGGCTTATGACTTTTTGATAGGATAAATTTTGATTATTTTAAAATTCGGCAAATAGCTGCGCTTTTTGGGTGGTGTTTACACCCTCAAGCCATATCATTGGTATTTGAAGGCAAACTGCTTGATTTTGCCAAAAATAATCTACTACCGCTCTAATTACGCTGAGTAATTACGTTTATTTTTGTATTGCTAGTACAGCAACCCGTAAGTTCGTGCATATAATAATTCGTCATTCCCGAAGTCTTTTATCGGGAATCTATTTTTTGGGCGCTTGGATTCCTGCTAAGAGCATGCAGGAATGACGTAGTAATAATAGTTCATGAACTTACGGGTTGCTGTGCTAGGTTGTAGTCTTGATGTTGATAGCGGACTGAATACGCTATGGATGGCGTGTAGTAGAGTAATGTAGGAGCCATTACCGAAGTTCGCTATCAAAACCTATAGACTTATTGTTTTTCCATAGAACTAATAAAAGTATTAGCTTCATTGATGGATTTTTCCATAGCAACAATGAGTGAAGATACATCGGATTGAATACCACTTAACTCATTTTTAAGTGAAGAAATGGCACGTGCATTGAGGTTATGTTTTAAATAGAGAACTTGATCATTAAATACGGCTAACACAGGTTCTAATTTAGATTCTGCGCGTTCCATTGCCTGTATCAGTTGTTTGTATTGGTTTTTGGTTGAAGACAGTTGACTTTGGCTGCTGCGTTTTAATGATGCGCTACTGTATTGAGCAATTTCTTCTTCCCATTCTTCAAATAGAGCTTGTGAAATATCTTTAATGTCATCAATACGTTTTCTGACCAGCTCTGCTTGATCTACGCTATTTTCATATTCATCATTTAGTTTGTTATAGATGACTTCAAGGTCTCCACCATCAAAATTTGTAACGGCTGTGAACTGTTCTAGTGCAGATTTAAATTGCTCTTTGGTATCTTCCTGGGTATCACGGGCTTTTTCTACACGGTGTATCATCAACTCCCTTTTTGGAATTCCCATTTTTTCCAAACCGCTGTAATACATGCTGGAGCATGCTGTTAGTGTTACAAATAAAGATATTAATAAGCTGCGAGAGATAAAAGTCATAATCGTTCCTGTTTGATAATCACTTTATTATATTCGAAAGACTCTATTTTTTATAATTAGTTATAGGTATGATCAATTTGTGAGCAATAATTTATTTCAGATTTACATTTTATTGATGTTTTTTATTGTTGCAGTAGCGGCATTTTTTAAGAAAGTAGTCATGAACTCAGGGCAATCGGGTTTAAAACAGCTTGATAATATAATTTTGATGAGGTGTTGGTTTTATCATTTTTATTTTAATGACAGATAAAGAAACCGCATCAATTATTTATCATTTATTAGCTATTGTAGACCCAAGAGTAGATAGAAGAAAGGTACATCGAGTCTTAGACATATTGTTTATCACCCTATGCGTCACTATTTGCGGTGCTGACAGCTGGATTGACACTTAAGCTTGCCGGCCTACTGAAGAAAACCTTATACCCCTTTAAAAGGAGGCTAAAGAAAGTATGACAGATATTTTAAAACTATTATTTTCTAGCTCAAATTTATGATAATATTGCAATATTATCATCGCATTCCCGGTTCATTTCAACGTTTATAATCAAACTAACTTTCATGACTTAGAAAGCTATAGCTTAAGAAGGTAAAAAGCTGGCTGTTAAGCTTAAACACTCTTGTACCAGTAACAATTATTGTACTCAAGGACAGTGTTCATTTATAAAATGTAAGTGTACCCTTACATTTAGATGAATTTCAATATAGTTGAAAGCTAACAATAATTGATATAGGAGGGAGAGTGACGCAAGATAAGGCATCCAAATCATCGATGATTTTGTTGTGTGTGTTTCTCTGGAGTTTACCGCTGACGGTTGCGGGCCAGGCTGTAAAACTAAGCGCTTTGGAACAGGCGTTTATTCTGCAGCATCCACTGATTACATTGGGTACCAAAAGTAATTGGCAACCTTATGTTTTTATTGATAACACAGGCATAATCAGTGGAATTGACACTGATATATTAAATCGAATCAATGCATTGACCGGTGCAAATTTTCAGCTTCGTGCAGGAGATTTTCTGGAAATGCAAATAAAGGCAAAAAACCGTGAGATTGATGGTTTAAGCTCTGTTTTTTTGCATCAAAGAGGTGAGAATCACCTGATTTTTTCTAATACATATCTATCTCTTCGTAAGATGTTATTGGTAGCTGAAAGTAACCCAAAAAATATACAGAGTAAGTCGGATATGCAGGGTAAGACTGTTGTTATTTTGAGAGGTAGCTTTGTTGATGAAGCCATAGCAAATGGATACCCAGAAACAGAAATTATCAAGGTAGATAATCTTACGAACATGATCGAGATGGTTATCACGGGTAAAGCGGATGCTACATTCGGTAATGGTGAACTGATATATAAGTCACATAAATATAAAACATCTCATCTTCAACCTGTTTTCGTTCTTGAAGAAACTTCACGTCTAGCATTTGGAATAAGAAAAGACTGGCCTGAAGCAGTGAGTATTCTGAATAAGGGATTAATTAGTGCCTGAACGGAAAAGCATAAAGCTGAGCGAGGCCCACAAAATGTTGACTCAGACTGCGTACTAGTCATTTCAAAATTCGCCAAACACAGACGCAAAGCACCATTTTTCTGTCCACATGGCGTTAAAAACCATTTTT
>JBJPGG010000139.1:0-9345 GCA_048595505.1 Methylococcaceae bacterium | reverse complement strand
TCGCTTGCGCCCATCGTGCTTAACATTTGGAGTTACCTCCGCCTGCCCGATGTTTGCTATCTGGTGGTTGACCTACCTTGCCAGAGCGGGACTTTCACCCGCTGGAATTATCGACCTTGCTCGGCCGCACACCCCTTGAACGTTTATTTTGAATAAGGAAATATAAAATGCAAAATGAAAGACCTGACCCTGTTGTTTTGTGACCCTGTTGTTTTGAGCGTTTTAAGTCATTCAAAAATTACTAATCCCCTGTGGTCGTTTGGCACAATCAGAGCATAAGATGTTGATTAAACCGTAAAATAAACAACATGTAGCTTATAATATTACTTATATATCATGAGGATAACTAACTTTCTGCGAGAATAACCAGAATATCGGTCAACCCCCCAGTCGGGTTTACCTATCAGAAGGACTATCCAGGGCAATTGGGCTTAAATTTAATGATAATTAAATCAATTGGTTAGAAGCGGGGTGTTTTAAGAAAAGCTTTATTTTCTAATGAAATTAAAATTCCAATTGTGGCAACCCCTTTATTATTCTAGCTTCGCTAAAGTCAAGCTAATTTAAACCCGATTACCCTGAAGGACTATCTAGCCTTCCTTGCCTTCAACAAGGCATTGCTTTATGTAGTCCTGCCCTCGTTTACATACTAAATCAGAAACATTCCAGTTTGATGGGTGTTGCTATTCTTGCAAACAATCTAGCACCGGCTACGTGCAAACAATCAGAAGCTATTTCCCCAACACAGAATACCGCTGCATTAATTAAAAAATATCAACGCCTGATTTTACTTTCGTTTGATTTTGAATTTTTTATTTCTATACTCAACAACGATGCCATTCATATGAATTTCTTTCATCATAATTCCTGAGCCTATGTCTTCTCCAACAACATATTTTTTCATATTAATCATAATAAAACGATTTTCTTCATTTTCCGAGTAGACATAAACATTTATATTGAGACCCGGGACTTTACGGCGGAATTCCGGGGCTAATTCGGACAAAAAGGAGAACTCTTCAGTTTGTGGTTTTTCAACTTCCACAACCTTTGTTACGGGTATTTCTTCTAACTCAGGAGGATTCATTTCATCGTCCTCGAGTGGGTCCATCATTTCATCCTCAGGCGGATCCATTTCATCTATCTGCGGTGGGACCAATGACTGTTCTTTTGTACTTACTTTTTCTTTCTGCTCTGAAATTTGCGGATTTTTCGGAGGCACTATATTTTTAAGCTGTTGTTGTCTGGCAGAATGTTTTCTCCTCAGTTGTTCAGAAATAGATATTTGATTCTGGTCATCTTGTTCAGCTTCCTCTCCAGATACAGACTCAACATCAGAACGATGCATTGGTTTTACATGATCTTCAAGCTGTACTTCCATTTCTATCGGAACACTGGTGTTTCTACTTACAACAGTGTCTTCTTTTAAAAACAACCAAACCAGATAGCATAGAAAAATAACATTAACGATAACTATCACAATTAACCATACGGGCCTTTTTTTCTGTACTGTTGGTTGATGCTCAAGAATTCGATTTTCCAATGAATCGGGCTGACTAGCTTGCCTTTGTTGCTCCGATTTTCTGATCGCATTTAAAATAAAAGACATTATTGGTCCAACTTAAGTTTAGGTGAATTATTCTGAAGATTATTATTAGATAAATGAATAAAAGTTTTAGGGCCAACAATGCCATCCATTATTAACTGCTGCTGCTGCTGAAAACGCTGAACTTCAGATTTTAGCTCATCATCAAAAAAAATGGTATTTAAGTTAGTTAACTTATGCTTCGGATTAAAAGCCAATTGTTTTCTTATCCATAAAACAGCATCTGAAGACTGCCCCGAAGAAACATTTTCAATATTGAGTACCGGAGGTTGCCATAACATCATATAGACCCCTTTCCACACTGCTAAAACCTGCGCGATAGGAAAAGCAGTTTTTGTATCGATACTAAAAACAGGATTACCTTCTTTTATCCCCACAAGTAATAAATAGTGTTCATTTCCATCTGCTATTGAAAACTCCATTATGACAGGCCTATCTAAAGTAATTAAATTCCCCCAGTTAGACTCACCTAACAAACAACGTAAACCGGTTTTCTTTATCTCTAGACAATCAGAATCAGCCGTTGTTTCTTTATTCCATAACTTAGCAAGTTGTTGGAATACATTATTTAAAGAACTATTCTGCTGTTTAAGTACTGTATTAAAATCCAGAGGTATCGCTATTTCCTTTTTAGGTTTTAACTGCACCAAACCTGGTTGCTTGCTTTCGATGCCTGGGTTGTTAAAAAACCCTGATAAAATAATATGCTTTTCTGGTGATTTACCAGGCACAAAATAATACAAGGCTACTGCTAAAGCCAATGTCAAGAATATGCCATAAGAAGCAATTTTAAATAAATCTTTTATCAGTCCATTTTCTGAATTAAGCGTTTCTTGTGCTGCTTTTTTTATTATTTTTTTGGTAACAACCTGTGTATTTGTTACATAAGCACCCAGTAAAGCTCTATCACATAAAATATTTATCAACCGAGGAACACCTCCTGAAAGCTTATAAACTTTACGTATAGCAGCACGGTTAAAAATATTGGCACTACCCCCACAAACTTTTAAACGATGCTTTATATAGCGCTGTGTATCCTTATAAGATAACGGCGTTAAATGATAGCGGGCAGTAATACGCTGATTAAGTTGCCGTAAATCTGGACGTTCTAAAATCTGTTTTAATTCTGGCTGACCAATTAAAACAATTTGCAATAATTTTGTTGTACTGGTTTCCAGGTTTGTTAACAAACGAACTTGTTCCAATACATCAAAACTTAAATTCTGGGCTTCATCAATTAATAACACGGTCCTACGGCCTTCAGCATGTGTTTTTAATAAATGTTTATTCAGAGGGTCCACCAAACTTTTAAGCGTTTCCTTACTCTGATCATAGGAAATCTGTAATTCATCACAAATCGTTGCTAACAATTCAATAGCATTTAACTTAGGGTTAAATATTAGCGCTATATCAATATTTCCTGGCAATTCTTTTATTAAACAATGGCACAGAGTTGTTTTACCCGTACCAACCTCTCCCGTTAAAGCGACAAAGCCGCCACCATGATTAATACCATACAATAAATGTGCAAGCCCTTCCTGGTGACGCTCACTCATATAGATAAAATGAGGATCAGGCGCAATAGAAAACGGTGTTGTGTTAAAATTAAAAAATTGTTGATACAACGATAAAACCCCAAACAATCAGGTTGCTTATATGAATGAAAATACTACAGACCCTGCAGCAAAAAAGGTGAAATATATTGCCTCTATCATTTATTTGTTAGTGTTGGCTTTTATTGTAGGTGGTAGCTACTTAAATCAACAACAAGGCATCTCAGCTGATATCGATACTAATGAAACAATTATCTGGTCAGATGCTAATTAAAAGTATTACCCAAAAAACCCTTATCTTTTTCTAGCTCTTCTATACGTTGTTGAGCATACCGGCCTATTTCATTATAAGCGTCTTTTGTTATAATCTGCTGCAATACAGAGACACTCTGTTTCTCTAGTAATTCAATCGCATGCTTTCGTACAGAATCATAATGTGCATTTAGAGCAGCTAATTCTCTTAGGTAGGCATTAGCGCCATTCAATTGCTTTAGAATGATTTTTTCTGGATCCCCTGTAAACAAATCTCTTAGCAAATTACCGTATTGTTCCTGTGCCCGCACCAGATCACCGCGGTTAATTTTCACCGGTTCTGTTGGATCATCACAGCAGCCCATCTCCCACCTCTTTTATCAACAGTTAGCGTATTATAATAGAAAACTACTGAGTCCTCCCCTTAGTTTCAGTTATTATCTTCACGCGGTCATTGTTGAAGAATTTATAGCGGGGGGATATTTAGCGATAGCAAGACACTCACCCTCAATACAAACCTATCTTTCAAAATTCCTAAAAAAACACTATCATCAACAAATAAAAAATTCTGCACTAAAACACCCCACAACTCAAGCAGTGCCTGGTAATTCAGTATAGTATGTTTATTTTATTTTGTTAGATCCTCTCTGTAGCTTAAGTATTCCTCGTTCTTTTCCATTATCATGCAACTAAAAACACTTTAGCAGACAAAATCCATGTTTATCCTGCACAGCTCTAACAAAACTGAAAACCTGCTGGTTCATTTAACCACAGTAATTGACAACGACCCTTTACCTCATCCATTTAGTAAAGAAGTATTTCTTATTCAAAGCCAGGGAATGGAACGCTGGTTATCACAACAACTGGCGAGCCATTTTGGAGTCTGGGCTAACTACGAGTTTTTATTCCCCGGTAAATTTTTTAGTTCTATTGCTGAAAAAATTGACCACCACACCAATGCCGGCGCTTTTGACAGAGATTTAATGTTATGGCGATTTGAATTATTACTTCGTCAGCTGGATGACGACTGTTTTACCTCTCTGCAACATTATCTAAGCGGGGAAAACGTAGAATTAAAGCGTTATCAACTCGCAGCCCAATTAGCCCAAACTTTTGATCAATATCAAATGATGCGCCCTGATATGTTAGCACTATGGCAACAAGGCCAATTACTTTATCAGCTTGACAGTGAGCTATGGCAAAGCGCCTTATGGCGACTTATGACGCAATCTTGTGGCGTTAAACACCGTGGTTCAGTATGGCAAGAAATCATTAAAAAACTCAACAAAACAGAACAAGGGGCATTTTCTGAACAACTGCCCGAAAGAATTTTTGTTTTTGGTTTAAATACCCTACCCCCCTTATTTCTGGATTATCTACAAGCAATATCCCAACATAGTGATATCCATTTATTTCTACTGAACCCTGCACAAGTGTACTGGGCAGACTCAGTCAGTAAAAAACAACTGCATGAAGCAACAGAAGGCCACCCTATATTATCTACATTAGGTCAGCAAGGCAGAGAATTCCAACAACTATTACTAGAACAAGCTGATTTTACCTATGAACCCGACAGCTTTGAATGGACTGAAGCCTCTAATAACCTACAACAACTACAAAATGATATTTTAAATAACCAACTACAAGGTCAGACACTCATCAAAGATGAGTCAATCAGCATTCATGCCTGCCACTCCCCCATGCGTGAAGTTGAAGTATTAAAGAATCAACTATTACTGGCTTTAGAACAAGACCCCACGCTAAAATTACGTGATATTGTTGTTATGGCACCTGACATCCAACTCTATACTCCCTTTATTTCAGCCGTTTTTAATGATATTCAGCACTCCATCGCAGATCGTAGCTTACGTCTGAGCAATACAGTATTAGATGCATTCATCCGCTTTTTAAAGCTCAGTCAAAGTCGTTTTGGCTGGCAAAGCATCATGGATTTATTGGAACAACCCGTGGTATATAGCAATTTTTCCTTATCGAAATCCGATCTAGATCTGATCAAACACTGGGTCTCAGACACCCATATACGCTGGGGGAAATCAGCTGCGCATAAAAAAGAACTAGGGCTGCCAGAACTTGACGAAAACACCTGGCAGGCTGCCCTAGATCGTTTATTAATGGGATATGCTGTCGGCTCTGAAGACGATTTTATAGACAACATTTTGCCCTATCGTGAGATTGAAGGATCATCCGCAATCATTCTAGGAGGGCTTAATGATTTCATCCAACTGTTATTTAAAGCCAGTAAAGAATTAAAACAACCTAATACACTAGACAATTGGGGCAATCGTTTATTGTATTATGCTGACCAACTCATCAATAGCAATTCCCAGTCAGAACAAATCCAGCGACAACAACTCATTGAATTATTGACAGAACTGACTGATAGAATAGCACCTATACATACAGAAGATCTGACACTAAATGTAATCACTGCCTGGTTAGAAGGCAGGATATCTGAATCCAAATCATCCACTGGTTTTCTTCGTGGCAAACTAACTTTCTGCTCTATGTTGCCTATGCGCTCTATTCCCTTTAAGGTCATCGCGTTAATGGGATTAAACGAAGGCGAGTTCCCAAAAATAGATCGTCACCCTACCTTTGATTTAATTGGACAAAATTTTCGCCAAGGCGACCGTTCACGTAGAGCGGATGATCGCTATCAATTTTTAGAAGTATTACTCTCTACACGGCAGCAATTGATTATCACTTATCAAGGGCTTTCCATACAAACTAATGAGGCCATCCCTCCTTCTGTGGTCATTAGTGAACTCATTGAAATACTGGAACATCATTATCAACTCACTAACTTAATAACAAAACATCCCTTACAAGCGTTTAGTCAGCAGTATTTTAATAAACAATCCGAGCATTTCAGTTTTTCAAAAACGGACTATGAAACAGCGGAGGCTTTGCAAGCAGAAAAACAAAAACCACTACCATGGTGGCAGGGAGCCCTTGAATCTAAAGAATCTCAAGTCATAGACATCCATGACTTATTTACTTTCTACCGTCATCCACAGCAACACTTTTTACAACGTCAATTAGACATACGTTTTAACGGATTAAGTTCTGATGTAGAAGAACGAGAACCCTTTGTCATTGATAGTTTAGAAGCATATTCCATAAACCAGCAATGGATTGAACATAATTTAAACGATAAACCCTACTCATTAAAAAAGCTACAAGCACAAGGACGCTGGCTTTCAGGAGTTTCGGGTGAATTAGCATTTGAGCAGCAACAACTGGCGATTAATCAATTTACTAACTTGATAAAGCAACAAGGCCTGGGACAAAGACAAGAAGATCAACCGATAGATATTACAATCGGTGAATACCGACTGATTGGGAACTTGACTCAGATTTATCAACAAGGCAGCCTGCTCTATCGATATGCCTCAATAAAGGGCAAAGACTTTATGCTGGCCTGGATACATCACTTGATTATGAATCAACTTAAGCCACACAAGACACACCTGCTCAGCATTGATGAATCGATTATATTTTCTGCTGATATGGATCAACCATCTGACACCCTAACCGCATTGATAAATATTTTTATCCAAGGCCAGCAACAACCTGATGCTTTTTTTACCGAATCAGCGTTTGCCTATGTTAAACAAACCTTAAAACTTAAAACCAGTAAACGAGCCAAAACACCCGCAATCATAAGTGCACAAGAGCAGCTGCAAAAACAAATAGGGTTTGATCGATATTTACAACAACTATATCAACACACAGAAGATTTATCCCTTGTACTCAACCAGGATTTTGAAGCACAATGTAACGAGCTGATTTCCCCCGTATGGGAAGCCCTAAAAACATAACTGTTTCAGTGGAGGTATATCATGACCAAATTGATTGTTATATTAATAGCCCTATCATTTTTTAGCGGTTGTGAAGACACTCCAGGGCAATATAGGCATGATAAAACCCACCACCCGAAACAAAAAATATAGCCTGTTGTAGAGCGGACTTCAGTCCGCTATAACCTAAAAAACACTCGTAATGGCGGACTAAAGTCCGCCCTACAACTCATAACCTGTAGTTTGTTAACAGCCATGTAAAAATATAATCTATGACCCACATTCTATACAGTTTTCGCCGGTGTCCTTATGCCATGAGAGCAAGGCTAGCGATCACCACAGCAGCTATAACCGTAGAACTACGCGAAGTAGTACTGCGTAACAAACCGCAACAATTATTGGATATCTCCCCTAAAGCAACAGTGCCGGTATTACTATTGCTCGATGGAACAGTGATAGAAGAAAGTCTAGAAATTATGACCTGGGCTTTGTCTAAAAATGATCCCGAAAATTGGCTAAATACTGATTATGCTGAAGATATCCAACAATTGATTCAATGGAATGATAACGAATTTAAATATTACTTAGATCGATATAAATATGCTGACCGCTATCCAGAGCATGATCAACAATATTATCGAGAAAAAGCAGAGACCTTTTTAACCGATTTAGAAAAAAGACTCGATAAGCAAGCTTATCTTTGTAACCAAAAATGCTCTTTAGCAGACATGGCAATCTTTCCTTTTATTCGTCAATTCGCCAATGTGAACCTTGACTGGTTTCAAACAGCTAACTACCCAAAACTAAACCGGTGGCTAAAAAAGCATCTCAAATCATGTTTGTTCATCTCAATTATGGATAAATATCCAGCTTGGCAAGCAGGTGATAAAAAGCTAATTTTTAACGAGCAATAAGCTCAAAGGACGGAGGGAAATTCCGCAATTCAAACACAATACGAATCAATTGGTTATAAATTCAACACATCTCTAAAAATTAGAGTTATTCTTAATTAACAATAGATTATGGGAATTTCATATTAAAAAATGCATCACAAAAATACTATAAAGTTATTTAAAGCATTGTCTTTAATGTGCTCTAAATATAATATTCACGCTTCTTAACCGCGTAAAAAATAATTTGTATTTTGGCCCAAATGGGTCATGATTTTTTTTATCTAATGATGTACTCTGATATTCAAATTACTATTAGAATCATAAGATACTGGAGTCTGGCTTTTTTCAGTCAACAGATAATATTTGAGTGCTGAATATTATTCGTATCCGATTATCTTGTATTAAATGCATGTTATCCCGCTTAGAGTTATTGGCTTTAAACTGTATTATTGACAAGTTCTTGGCATTAGCGTGTATGATAATCAGATCTGAAGAATAACTTGTTAGAAAAAAACAATTGCTATTTTGGTACTAAAGCAGTACCATTAATTAATGCCTCCAAAAATAAGAGAATTAATTAGTCAATTACAAAGCATCGGCTTCGAAAATCGAGGAGGAAAAGGTAGTCACCGGAATTTTACTCATAAGGATGGAGTAAAGATTACCGTTAGTGGAAAAACTGGAGATGATGCAAAATCCTATCAAGTCAAAGCTGTAAAAAAAGCTATTGATGAGGTATCAAAATGAAAATAAGTAATAAATATTTAAAAATAGTTGAATGGTCGGAAGAAGATGATTGCTATATTGGTCATTGCCCTAGCTTAATGACTGGGGGAGTTCATGGTCAAGATGAGGCTCAAGTTTATAAAGAATTATGTTCAGTTGTTGAGGAATGGATAAGTATTTATAAAGAAGACGGTGAATTACTCCCCAAAGCAACGGCTGGAAAAAAATATTCTGGTAAATTTAATCTTCGTGTGGGTGAAATCTTGCATGAACAGTTAAGTATTGATGCTTTAATTGCTGGTGAAAGCCTTAATTCATATTGTATTAAAAGGTTAGAGCAATAATAAAATATTTCTAATCGGGTAAGAGCTGGTTTCTCTCCAGCTCTCCCCACACCACCCTGCATGCGGATCCGCACAGGGCGGTTCATTAGCCATTTGGATAATGGAACTTTACCCACTGATCTTTAACAGACACTAACCCTTGTGCTTTGA
>JBJPGG010000138.1:0-6141 GCA_048595505.1 Methylococcaceae bacterium | reverse complement strand
ATTATTATTGATCGTGAACACTGATTATTAAATATCAGCTAAAACGTTCACGTTCAAATAATAATAGGTGTTCACGATGGATAATAATGAGCGTTCACTATGCTTAAGAATCAGTGTTCATGATGGGTAAGAATATGCAAGTGATGCGGGTAGGGTCTCCAATTAATGTTGTCGGTATTGTGGGGTCGACATCAAATATTAACTCGATATTTTTTTCTTCGCAGTCAAAGCGAAACAGATCGCCTAAATTCTCAAACAGAGTGTCCAATTCAAAATTGACTGATTCAAGGTGGAGTTTACCTGCTTCAATCTTGGAGAAATCAAGAATGTCATTGATGATGGTTAACAGCGAATGGCTGGCTGTCTGGATTATTTTAATGTAATTTTTCTGTTGAGAGCTTAATTCCGTTTTTAAAATTAAATACCCCAAGCCTATAATGGCATTCATGGGGGTGCGAATTTCATGGCTCATGTTAGATAAAAATTCACTTTTAAATTCACTCGCTTTTTCTGCAGCCTGTTTTGCATTTGCCAGTTCTATTTCAGCCCGTTTATTTTCTGTAATGTCAAAAATAGCACCTTGTAGATAGAGTGGTTGATTGTGCTCATTATAGATTGGCGTTCCTTTCTCATGCATCCAGCGGATGGAGTGGTCTTTATGGATAATGCGGTATTCTATGGCGAAGGATTGATGATTTTTGATAGCATTCTCTACGCAAGCCAATATCTTAGGGGTATCATCTTGGTGGGTGATGCTGCTTAGGCTGTGTGCGTTATCGGTAAAGTCGCTAGGGGTATAGCCACATAAAGACTTAATGGCATCGGTGATAAAAAACAGGCGCCATTGTGTTTTAAATTCATATTGATAAAAAGTACTGGGGATATTGTGGATTAATGAGCTAAATTGCTGCTCACGTTGTTTAAGTTTTTGTTCGGCTATTTTTCGTTCGGAAATATCTGTACGAATAGCAATATATTGATTTAGCTTTCCCTGCGAATTGAATAGTCCAAGTATTGTACTGTCTACCCAATATAATGAACCATCCTTTGATTTATTGCAGATCTCGTGTCTCCAGGGTATGCCTTTTGATGCCTGTTGAAACATTTCTTTCCATAATGAACTAGGATGTACGCCTGAGTTTAAAATTCGGTGGTTCTGACCAATAAGTTCTTTATGGCTATAACCACTAATGCGGCAGAATTGATCATTTGCATAAGTTATCAGACCTTTGATATCTGTCATTGCGACAATGGATGAAGAATCAAGGGCAATTTTTTGTTGTTCCAGAGCGGTTTGAATTTTTTTCCGTTCGGTAATGTTTTGTTGCGTGCCTAAAGCTCTTGTCGCTTTACCTTTTTTATCAGTACTGACGATAGAACCTATTGAACGTATATGAACATAGTGGCCAGATTGATGGTGTAATCTGAATTCATGTTCATATTGATTAGAGCAATCAGCGATGGCTTGCTTGATAAATTTTAACGCGGCTTTTTTATCATCAGGGTGTAACAGGTTTTCCCAGGTTAAATGATTGCCTTCTAGCTGGTTTTTTTTGTAGCCGAGCATTTCAGCATACCCTGGGCTGAAATATACTTCATCAGTGATTAAATTCCAGTCCCATAGGCCTTCTTTTGAGGCTAGCATTGCCAATTGAAAGCGTTCTTCACTTATTCTAAGCGCTTCCTTTTGTTTGCGAATTTGCCATAGCCAAAGGCTAAATACAAGAAAAATCAGTAGAATTATTGTAGAAATTTGCCATATTAAAGTGTAATCAAGAGTATGTTCGTAACGGATGGAAAACCATTTTTTTTTAAATAAATTCTTTTCTCTTGGGGTGAGAGTATCTAGTGATTGTTGAATAATACTAATGAGTTCGGGCCAGTCTTTTCGCACCGCGAATGCCAGGTCATTGCTGTATGGAGTTGGTGCGGCAACTTTTATATTAGAAGTGCCCGTTTGCAAAATGCTATAACTGGTTGCTGCCAAATTTCCTATATAAGCATCGGCTAGGCCTAATGATAGAGTCGTTAAGGCTTGTTCAGTATTATCAACAACTACAAGCTCTATTTCTGGGTGATTTTTTTTAATGATTTCATGATTAGCATAATTCTTTTCAACCACCACTTTTTTATCTATTAAATCTGTTATTCCAGTAATTAATTCCGCATCATTTTGTGTGAAAATCACGTAAGGAAATTTAAGGTAAGGTTTGGTAAAATTAAGATATTTCTCGCGTTCTGGTGTTTTTGATACTGCGGGTAACACATCTATTTGAGAAGTTTTTGTTTTTTCAATTACCTGTTTCCAGTTTAGCGCAGGATCAAACTGGACTTTTATAGAGAGTGATTTTTCAAGATAACTAACATATTCAGAAGCGATACCTTGATAGGTCTTTTTATAAGGATCAATGTATTCAATAGGAGCCCAGGAAGGGTCTATCCCAATGCGGATGTTTTGATGGGCTTGCAACCAGGCTTGTTGTTTTGTAGTCAAGTTGGGTTGAATGGATGCAGAAAACAATAGGTTGGAAAACAAAAAAAGACTACAGAATAGAACCCATTTGTTATATGAAAACCAGGGTAGCATCGTTTTAAACATAATTAATCAGGTAAAGCGGAATTAAAATGCTGGTTGATAGCTTTACATTTAGATTTTATTTCTATAAATACATCCTTTATCTCTGAATTCAGGTGATGTACTTTTTGCTGGTTTATATAATCGAATACATCTTGGATTACTTTGATTTCGTGGGTACGTTCGCGACTTTTTTCTTCGAGTAACTGGTTTTGTTTTTGTAGTGCATCACAAGTATGTAATAGTGATAAATGAGTATTTATCCGTGCCCGCACTGTCGCAGGGACTAGAGGTTTATTGATAAAATCTACAGCACCACAATCAAATGCTTTGGTTTCAGAATTTTGGTCTGTATGTCCGCTTAGAAATATGATGGGGATATCAGCCCATAACGGCTGTTGTTTGATTGTTTGACAGGTTTGGTAACCATCCATGTCAGGCATCATAATATCCAGAAGAATTAAATCTGGTTGGTTATCTGAAATTCTTTTTAAAGCCTGTTCACCACTTTTTGCAATAAAGAGTTTGTATTTACCTTTCAGCAACTCAACCAGAATATTGATATGAAATCGTTCGTCATCAACAATCAGGATTTTTGAATTTGTTTCCATATCATTAAAGATTCATGTCATTAATAAGGATGAATAGTATGGTTTTTACCCGGGTGATTTAGTGGGTAAACAAACACTTTTTATGATGGGCTTTCGGCGAGGAGAATCCGTGTATAAAATGGGTGATGTTTTCTTAGTATAGTTCATTACAGTAATTTTTATGGATGCTCGTCAAAAAAATTGCTAAACAGATTACACTGAACTAGACTCTAAATGGATGTGAATTTCTATTGCTAGTATCTGATGAGGAGGGATTTTTCTGGCTAGTCAGATATTAAATTGACATGCTGCATGGCGCGTGATAATAAATGGTTACAGAGAGCTGTTTTCGACGAACAAGGTGAGGTGTTATGACTACATTTAAAATTAATCTTCACGAGATGATTTTTTTCTTGTCGGATGCACTTAATCTGGTCGCTGGAAACCAAATAGATCATGGAAAGCGTGTGGCCTTTATGGTGGCAGAATGCGCTCTTGCTCTTAAGTGGGATAAACAACGAATAGATGATGTATTCCTGGCTGCTATTTTGCACGACTGTGGCGTGTCCAAAACAGCTGTTTATGAAAGGCTTGTTAATTTTAAAGGTAAAAATGCTGGAAACCATTGTTCAAGAGGTGAGAAGTTATTAAAAGACTCTCCTCCTTTGGCATATTTATCGGATTGTATTTTGCACCATCATGTAGACTGGGTAGATCTTAAGGGAATTGATTTGCCTGATGAGGTGAAAATGGGGGCAAATTTGATTTTTTTGTTGGATAGGGTGGATCTTTTAGCATTGGATTACTTGCATAATGATTCTAATATCCTGGCAAATAAAGAGAATATAAGGCAGAAAATTTTTGAAAAAAGAGATGGTTGGTTTCACCCTCAATTAGTTGATGTTTTTTTAGAAATTTCAAAACCAGAAGCCTTTTGGCTGGCGTTAGAAAAAGGGCATAACTCAGGCTACGCCAAGACCTGGATAGAACATGATTTAATGAATGAAGTCAGTTTTGAAGATTTGAAAAGCATTGCGATGATTTATTCCCGTATAGTTGATGAAAAAAGTCAGTTTACGATACAGCACTCGGAAGGTGTGGCTTGTTTGTCTCGCTATTTGGGGGAGTTATTTGGTTTGTCCGAGGATGTTTGCGATAAGCTTGAAATAGCGGGCCTATTGCATGATTTAGGTAAGCTGAGGGTTCCGGACGATATTTTGGACAAACCAGATCGCCTGACTGAAGCAGAATATTTAATCATGCAACGTCATAGTTTTGATACTTATGACATCATTAAGAATATTAAAGGCTTTGAAGATATTTCAGTATGGGCTTCACAACACCATGAGCGTATTGATGGTAGTGGTTATCCATATCACCACAGCAATGGGCGACTATCGTTGGAATCCAGAATTATTGCTTTATCAGATGTTTTTCAAGGTCTTACTCAAAACAGACCGCACAGGGATAAATTAGTGCCTGAAGATATACTGGCATTGTTAAAGAAGCAAGGGAATGCTGGAAAGCTGGATAAAGACGTGGTCTTTATGGTGGAGAAAAATCTTCTTGGATGCTGGGAAGCCTCTAATTTACTTGCTGATGTTCATTAAAAAAACCAATTTGTAAATGGGGTGTATCATAAAAAAATCTTAAGTTAGTCTTTTGAAGCAATGTGGGGCGGACCATATGACCCTTATTGTTGTTACCGGTCAGGCAATAGATAACCTTTCTTGTCTATTTTTCTATATTAATCCAATCAAATTGTTTTTTATTAAAATTACCAAACATATATGATATTTTTCCAGTTATTTTATCTAACACGACAACATGGGGGTATGATGAACCTGTCACTTTTTTTGGAATTAAAGAATACATAATATAAGATTTAAAAACTGCTTTTTCAAAGCCATTTGGGTATAATTTTTTCCAATCATCAAAAATGGCAAAAAGATATGTCATTGCTTTTTGTGAAGTGTCTTTATATAAACTATCAAACAATGCAAGCATATCTTTATCTTCACATTTTAAGCCTAGTACATCTGGCACCACGTAATAACAATGTTTTTTAAATTGCTCATCAGAAAACATAAAACCCCAGTCTTCACCGTCTATTTGTAGTCCAGCTCCTTCAATATTGACGATAGCTACTGTTTTAACCTCGGAATCTGGGATTTTCATTGAAATATTTTTAAACGTTACATTTAATGCAAAAGTAGAAAAAGGCAAAACAAACAGCAAAATTCCAAAATATTTTTTCATTTTAAAGTCACCTTGTAGCCATTTTTAGATGTGTTGAATGTACATACAAAACGCCCTTTAAGCAGGTGAGTGAAACTTCACTAGAAAGGTTTTCAATGACTGATCTTTTTATATTGTTTGCAAGCCATAGCACACTTGGGGTGCCGTATGTTGGGAGTGGAACTAAGACAAACTTTTTTGTACAATTTTGGACTTCTAAAAGTATTTGTAGAAATATTTTTGCAACCTTATCATTTATGACTAAAAGTGAAGTTGGTGGTATACGAGAAACTTCATATAATGCTTTGATTTGATCTCTAATTTTTTCTTGGTCAATTGGTGACGCAGATGGCATTGTTTTTCTCCTTTGGAAGGTTAAAAAAACAGATTAACACATGTTTTTTGGAAGTATTGAAATTTCTCGGGTAGTGTATGACCCTAGGCTGTCGAAAAATGGTTTTTAGTCTGACCTGGACTTCTCCATGTTTTGGCTATCACTGCCAGTGGAAAATGTATGTCGGTTTTTTCGCCAGCTTGTCACCTTTAACATTAGGGGACAGATCACGGTTTATTTCATCCTTGGTCGTCCCGTCCATTTAATGGTGGTCTGTCCCTGTTTTCCCTGTGTGATTTTCAAATGTACTGTTTTTTCTGGAAAGCTGTAATGATATTTAATCGTTTTAAATAAAGACTCTGAATAAGGGTTATCATTGCTGACACGAGGTCTACTGTATGAGG
>JBJPGG010000137.1:0-6454 GCA_048595505.1 Methylococcaceae bacterium | reverse complement strand
TAACCTATCTTCGTGACAATTTTAGGTACTATCCCAATAAATCAATAGCTTGAATTTTTAAAGGGTGGCCAGTTGGCACTACAAATTTTGTATTTTTGTGTAAATCATTGAATTTCGACAAAATATCTTAGAAAAACATTTCACATGTAAAGTGTGATGATATTTTCTTTAAAAGTCAATGGTTTTTTTACTGAAAAACACGAAAATGGCACTACAAAATATTTCAAAAAAACACCCTTAATTTTAAAGGGCTTTTTTCATTAAAAAACGACCGTTAACGATAAATCAATGGCTTGGGAAATTGAAAGTCACGAAGATAGGTTAATAGTTGACGAAAGGGAAATCCAGGGTCAAGGAAAATGTGACAGGTTGGTTGACATTTAGCGTCCGACAGGTCAGAAATAAAACCATTTATCCAACCCATAAAAAAAAGCCGGAAAACCGGCCTTTTTTTTATCTACAAACGAGAAAAATATATTATTTTAATAAACCTTGCAGCAAACCATTTAATTTATGAACAAAAGCGGTAGGGTCGTCTAATTGCCCACCTTCACTCAAAATTGCCTGATCAAATAATATATTAGTGATATCGGCAAAACGATCATCATCTTGCTCATCTTTAATACTTGTAACCAATCCATGTGCTGGATTAATTTCAAATATGGGTTTAGAACCGCCCATACCCATCATATTCATAGATTGGCCCGCTTCTTTCATAATACGTTCCATGTTCAGGCTCATATCATTATCGCCAGTCACCAGACACGCTGGTGAGTCTGTTAAACGATTTGTAATGCGAACATCACTTACTTTATCACCTAACACGTCTTTCATCTGCTTAAGAATAGCTTCAAAATCCTTATTAGTTTCTTCCTGCTCTTCCTTCTCTTCTTCTGTATCCAGCTTATCCAGGTCCAATTCACCTTTAGCAACAGATTGTAATTTTTTCCCTTCAAATTCACTTAGATTAGAAACAAGCCACTCATCAACACGATCAGCCATTAATATAACTTCCACGCCCTTTTTACGAAAAATTTCCAAATGAGGGCTGTTTTTTGCGGCAGAAAAACTATCCGCAGTTACATAATAAATCTTCTCCTGACCTTCTTGCATACGACTTACATAATCTTCAAAAGAAACATCTTGTTTTTCTTTATCAGTATGCGTCGAAGAAAAACGTAACAATTTAGCAACAGCATCCTTGTTTTTGTGATCTTCAATAACACCTTCTTTAATGACGTTACCAAACTCAGACCAAAACTTTTCATAAGTTTCAGCGTCTTTTGCCATTGTTTTTAAAAGGCCCAGAACTTTCTTTACAGCGCCTGCTCTAATCGTGCTGATTTGTTTACTTTGTTGCAGAATTTCTCGTGATACATTTAATGGTAATGAATCAGAATCAATCACCCCACGCACAAACCGTAAATATCGTGGCATTAATTGCTCTGCATCATCAGTAATAAATACTTTACGAATATACAGTTTCACACCGTGTTTGGCATCTCTGTCCCACATATCAAATGGTGCGCGCGCAGGAACATAAAGTAATAATGTATATTCGTTTGTGCCTTCTACTTTACTATGTACATGTGTTAGAGGGTCTTGAAAATCGTGACCTACATGTTTATAGAATTCATTGTAATCTTCATCAGAAATTTCATCTTTAGATTTAGTCCATAAAGCAGATGCCGTATTAACTGTTTCATCTTCAACACGGGCCGGTGCAGTTTCTTTACCTTCTTCATCAGTTTCTGCAGGAATTTCCTGGTCCATAATGATAGGTAAAGAAATATGATCTGAGAATTTCTTGACGATAGCACGTAATCTGTAGCCATCTAAAAATTCATCTTCACCTTCTTTTAGATGTAAAACAACTTCTGTACCACGAGTTGCTTTTTCAACAGTTTCCAGAGTGTAGTCACCCTCACCGGCTGATTCCCAACGTACTGCTTCAGTTTCGCCTGCTTTACGCGTAGTCAAAGTCACTTTATCAGCAACAATAAATGCAGAATAAAATCCTACGCCAAACTGACCAATTAATTCGCTGTCTTTTGCCTCATCACCCGTCAGTTTTTCAAAAAACTGCTTAGTACCTGATTTTGCAATAGTTCCTATATGCTCCTGAACTTCTTCTCTTGACATGCCTATGCCTGAGTCAGAAATTGTTACCGTACGATCTTCCTTATCAAAGTCAATACGAATAGCCAGTTCACTATTACCTTCATACAACCCATCATTTGATAATGCTTCAAAACGCAACTTATCTGCGGCATCAGAGCCATTTGAAATTAATTCACGAAGAAATATTTCTTTGTTGCTGTACAAAGAATGAATCATCAAATGTAATAAGTGCTTAACTTCAGTTTGAAATCCCAAAGTTTCTTTTTTTGCTTCAACAGTCATGTGTATGCTCTTCCTGTATTTCAATTTTGATTAAACAATATTTTGGGGCAATATTTTATTTTTCAAGTGAAATTGAACAGTTTTAATTTAAAAATTAAACTAAACTAAACAAATATTGATATGTAATAAAAACAAACATAAAGATTGCATAAGTTTTTGTTTAGTTTCAACGCATTCATACTAGGTATGACTGTAAACTAAACTTTTAAGTAATATTATCGCTATAGTACAAACCAAGGTTGATATGTTTTTGGAGCGTGTTTCCTATCTATGAAGTTCAATTTAACCAGTAAAATCATTCTAATCATTGAAGACTACCCTGTCATGCGCAAAGCCATGAAAGATACGCTTCATACACTAGGAGCCCAATCAATTTTTGAAACTGAAAATGGCGTTGCTGCTATTACTGCGATGGAACAACAAAAATTTGACATTATCCTATGTGACTTTGATCTAGGTGAAGGAAGAAATGGCCAACAAATACTTGAAGAAGCTCGACTCAAACAACTGATCTCATTCAATACAATTTTCATTATAGTAACTGCTCACCAAGGAGTCAGCTCTGTACTCAGCACCATAGAAACGAAACCTGATGAATTTCTTACAAAGCCCTTCAACGCTCAACAACTGTTAAGACGTTTAGAAAAAAGCTACTATCGCAAACAATGTTTTTCTGATATTGAAAGAGAAATTAACAAGGGAAATCTTGCTAGCGCAATCCACTATTGTGATGAATTATTAGCTCATAAAAACAATGCTCCACGCACTCAGCTATTGAAAATGCGCGCAGAACTCGCAATAAAAACAGCTGACTTCGACCGAGCCATTACCATATACCAAGAAATTTTGGACAACAGGGAATTATCATGGGCAAGAATTGGAACAGGCGTCGTAGCTTTTTTCCAGAACAAACACCACCTGGCAATAGCTATATTTCAAGAACTTATTGATCAAAACCCTATGTTACTGGAATGTTATGACTGGTTAGCTCAGTCATACCAAGCACTTGAACGTTATTCCGATGCTGAAGAAACATTAAAACAGGCAACAGAAATATCTCCTCATTCCTTTTTTAGGCAAAAGAAACTGGCTGTACTGGCGGATAAATTGGAGCATCTAGATATTTCTGAAAAAGCCTATATAGCAGTGTCCACCTTAGGAAAACACTCTGTCCATCAGTCACCCAGCGATTATTCCGGACTGGCTAATGTATACTCAAAAAACAATAAGCAGTTAGAAGCATTACAAATACTCAATGGCATGCGCCAACATTTTATTAACAATCCGGAATCGGAGTTAAGAGCGGTCTCTCTAGAAACTGAAATATACCAAAAAATAGGCGATAGTAAATTATCTGAACACGCGTTTGAACAAGTCAAAAAATTCAGTGATCAACTAAAAGATAAAATACCTAAAGACCTGCAATTAGACATAGCCAAAGCCTTTTATCTAAATGATGATATTGAAACAGCCGATTCGATCATTAGCTCCTTGGTTAATAACCATATTGATGACAATACTGTCATGAATGACATTCGTCACATGCAAAGCGCTATTGGTCGAGGTGACGACTTAGAACAACTGATACTGCGAACCAAACAAGAACTTATTAAAATAAATAATACAGGTGTTGAATTATTTCAACAAGGTCTTATTAAAGAAGCTTTTGCTACTTTCAAACAAGCAGCAAAAAAAATGCCTCACAACAAAACAATTATTTTAAATATGGCAAAATTAACGATCCATGCCTTGAAAGAAACAGGAGTAAATAAAGAAAACCTGCTTCTTGCACATCAGTATTTAAAAAAAGCAAAACAGGAAGGTATTAGCCAGGAGAAAATAGGCAGTCTTCAAGTGGAATTTGAAAAATTAACTACCCCCCATTCTTCATAACCAGCTAATGTCCGAAAAGACACATATCACCATCAAATTCCCTGAAATCCTAGCATCATCTATACATGATATAAAAAATTCATTAATGACAGTGCGCGAATTAATCCAGCATTTATCTGTCAAACATCAAGAAGGTGGAAGTCAGGGTTTTATTCAACTGGAATTTGAAACGAACAGAATAAATAATAGCCTGATTCAATTGTTAGAACTTTATAAAATAGATTCTGAAAAGTTCATTCTAGATATTGATGAACATTCTGTCTCCGATATTTTGCAAGAAGTAAAAGCCCAGCAAAACCCCCTACTACAGCTCAATAATATTAAATTTACAATTGAATGTCCTAAAAACCTTTATTGCTATTGTGATGACAGCCATATTTGTAACGCATTAATTAGCATTCTTAATAATGCCCAACGCTATACCGACACACAAATACGTTTATCTGCCTACAAAAACCAGCAGTATATGATTTTTTGTATAGAAGATGATGGCACAGGCTACCCCGACCACCTGCTATCCTTAGATCAGCCTAAAAAAACCGGCAGTGATTGGATTGCAGGTAGTACAGGACTGGGGTTGTATTTTGTTTCTACCATAGCAGCATTACATGCCACAACAAATACCAAAGGCTTTATTAAAATTGACAATAAAAGTGACTTCGGTGGAGCCAGGTTTCGCTTATTCTTGCCATAATATACTTCGCGAAGTATATTAAAACAAACTCTAACATGCTCATTGGGCGACTCATACAAATTACGGCTGTTCCAGATTAACAAAAGGAATAACACTTTCAAGCTTTATCAAGTAAGGCTCCAGTTTTTGTATTTTTGAAGAAAATTTCTGCTTGATGTCGACAGCTACTTGTTTATCTACGAAACAGCAGCGCAATAAAACATAATATTTTCGTATCCCACGCTGTTTCACGAAATAAACCCAATCGCCAACAACAGACATATCATTCGTAACGCTTTTCAGCTTAGACAAACTATTTAAAGCCAGAACCTGTATAGCATATTTTTTCTCCGTTTGCTGTAGCAACCATGTCGGGTTATGCAACTCTAAAGAGTAATTGTTAGCATCCTCTTGCGGTGATTCAATCACCATAAAATTCTCAGGTAAGTCTTCCAAGACAGATGTGATTTCATCATTCCCTGTCGGTAGCTTACTAAGACCACCCGCCTGAGACACCTGTTGTACTTCAGTTACTGGCTCCACTTCGCTGTTAGCGTACAATTCATTATTACGGTTTGACTTTGATCTCACATTTTCTTCTAATGTTGAGTCTTCAACACTTTTAGACAGTAGTTCATTTTTACTATAGCCCTTAAATTTCATCAATTGATCAATTGCCTGCCCATCTCCTTGCATTGCCGCTTTCTTTAACCAGTATTTTGCCTTGCTGGTACTTTGTTCCCCTCCTATCCCCTGCAAGAACATCACACCTAGGTTAAATTGGGCATCAACATAGCCAGATTCAGCCGGAATTATAAAATACTTCCTAGCCTCAGACACATTCTTATCAACTCCGTTTCCTTCCAAATACAAAAAACCCATCTTTAACTGCGCTTTAATATGTCCAGCAGCCATGGCAAGTTTTAACCACTTTGCTGCTTGCTGGTAATCCTGATCAACCCCCTTACCCTCCCAATATAAAACAGCTATAGCATATTGTGCATTTTGTTGTTGTTCTAATGAAGAATGCGTCCATTGAAATAAGTCATTTATCGACCCACTTTTACCATTAGCCGCTTCCAACCATAATTCATAAGCATGAATATAATCACCCTGGCCAAAAGCAACCCTCCCGGCATCATAAGTTGCCGTTGCATCAAAGCTAACCATCAACAGCAGCCATAATATTTTAATCATTCAGTTTTGTTTTGTTCGGTATGTAACAAAAAAATGTCTAATTGCGCATTTAAGTATAGGTAATTTTTGAATTTAAAATAGTCCTTTTAAAAGAGTCCCTAATATTTTTCTCCATGGTATTCACATGCATTGATATATCTATACATAGCTTATAGCTAAATTTTTAATTTTCCATATAGCTAACGAATAAATACTGTAATTCTTCCATTATAGGTCTTCAATTAACCAGTTAACCGCATAGGGAAAAAATGCAACAAGATAACACCATTATCTACTACATCTTACTTA
>JBJPGG010000136.1:0-6000 GCA_048595505.1 Methylococcaceae bacterium | reverse complement strand
GTAAAAGTAACCGGGCCATCATTGGTAAGAGATACTTTCATATCAGCACCAAATTGGCCAAATTCGGTTGAGGGGTAGGTCTTTAATGCTTGTTCAGAAAAATAGTTATATAGGGTCTGGCTGTCTTCTGGTGTGGCAGCTGTAGAAAAACTGGGTCGATTTCCGCTTTGTGTATTTGCGGCTAATGTGAATTGAGGAACAATCAATAAACCACCGTTAATATTCCGTAAACTTAAATTCATTTTATCGTTGTCATCAGCAAAAATACGGTAGTTAAGGATGCGTTCCAGTAACCGGTTGGCTTCTTTTTCAGTATCACCTTTTTCTATGGCAATCAGGGCCATAATGCCTTGTTCGATTTTTCCTATGGTGTTGTTGTCTACAACAACTTTAGCCTGGGTAACACGTTGAATGATTGTAAGCATGGTTTAAAGATTTAGTTTTTCGATATTGTAAAGCACCCTTGTTGATTTTATTTCAAGGGCGTATGGGTAGTGTACCGCTGGCAAGACCAATAAGCTGAAGTATTTTGTTCTGCTATACTTAATCAGCAACAATACTCATCATCCGCTCCTAAAAAAAGGAGGGTAAAAAATGTTATCGATGAGTTTGATGTAATAGTTCTATAACTAAATATTGATTATGTTTTTTTTGTTATATCCTTTATTGTTTTTTCCATTATTGACTCAGGCCGACGTTTTTCAATGGGTTGATAACAATGGTAATAAACACTTTTCTGATAGGCCTCATCCGGGGTCTAAAATCTTACACATTAGTCCAGGGTACACATATTATCAGGTAAAAAAAGTATATGACGGTGATACGGTTTTATTGACTAATGGCCAGAAAGTTCGGTTTTTAGGCATTAATACACCGGAAGTTGAAGGACGCCATAAATTAGCTCAAATAGGTGGGAAAGAGGCCAAGCTGTGGTTGCAGCAGAAATTAAAAAACACCAAAATACGACTTGAAAAAGATGTTGAAAAAAAAGATAAATATGGACGTTTGTTAGCGCATGTTTTTACAGAAGATAAACAGCATATCAATCTGCAGTTAATAGAAAAAGGAATGGCAACAGTTAATATACATCCACCCAACCTGAAATATACCGATGATTTGTTATTAGCCGAGAAAAAAGCTGAGCACAATCGATTGGGTATTTGGGGCTATAAAGAGTATGCACCAAAGCAGTTGAGTCAGTTTAATCAATCCAGTACAAAAGGCTGGCAACGAATCATGGGCAGGATAAAAAATATTCAGCAGGGCCGTAAATATATTTATCTTAATTTATCCGATACCTTTACTCTAAAAATAAAACAGAAAGGTAGTGAATTATTTCCAAAACTTGAAAGTTATCTGAATAAGCAAGTGGAAGCACGAGGCTGGATTAAGAAACATAAAAGTCGTTATAGTATGTTGATACGCCACCCCAGTGCAATCATACAGAGATAAGTTTGTAAATCACTGATAAAAACCATAAAAACTTAGAAATAAAGATGAAATATTGTAAGCCGGTTATTATTTTTATTCTTATCAACATGAGCTTTCTTACTAAGGCAGAACCATTGGAATGGGTTAGCTATGGTGGCGGGCTGGAACAATTGCGTTTTGTAAATGATGACTCAGTTGATAGAAACAATGTAAAAAAACTAAAATTAAAATGGATGTTTCAAACAGGTATTGTTGGTTCATTTGAAAATACACCGATTGTCAAAGATGGGGTCATGTACGTGACCACTCCCTACAATCATTTATATGCATTAGATGCTAGAACGGGTAAACGGTTATGGCGTTATCGACATAAACTAGGAACGACTGTTTTTTGTTGTGGACCCAATAATAAAGGTGCAGCCATTAGTGGAGACCTGGTTTATATGGCTACGCTGGATGCTATGTTGATTGCGGTAAATAAAAATACTGGCAACCTGGTTTGGGAAATAGAGATAGCAAAATCTGAGGATGGATATTCAGAAACTGGTGCTCCCATCATTTTTCAGAACAAAGTGATTGTTGGCGTTTCTGGTGCTGAATATGGAATACGCGGTTTTATCACGGCTTATGATACTTTGAGCGGGAAAAAAATATGGCGCTGGTATACTATTCCTGAACCAGACGAAGTACAACCAGATGGCACAAAAGGCTGGTTTGGTGTGTTTGCAGAAAAAGCAGATGGTATTAATGATTTACACCGAGATATAGACGCGGAAAAGGCAGCCATTGCATCGGGTGAATTTGATAACGCCTGGCAACACGGGGGCGGATCCAGCTGGATGCCAGTCACTATTGAAAAGGAAACAGGCATTATTTATGCGACTATAGGTAATCCTTCACCTGATTTGGATGGCGCTGTAAGGCCGGGTGATAATCGATGGACGGCATCTATCGTTGCATTAAATAGTAGAACTGGTAAGTTGATTTGGGGTTATCAGTATTTGCCTCATGATGTATGGGATCTAGATGCTGCATCTCCCCCGGTATTGACACAGGCTAAAAACGAACAAGGCATAATTGTTCCTGTTGTGATACATGCAGGAAAAACTGGTTGGGTTTATGTACATGACCGTAAAGATGGGCACTTGATTAGACGATCTGAGCCGATGGTTGAACAAAAAAACCTGTTTGCAATACCAACAAAGGGACAAGGGACGGTAATGTTACCTGGCGCTAATGGCGGAGTTAACTGGTCTCCTGGAGCGGTTGATAGCAAGGCAGGGTTGAGTTTTTATGCTAATCTGCATCAGCCTATGTATTATGAAGTGCGCTCAGTTCCGTGGAGAAAAGGGCGGTTATGGTTAGGCGGTGCTTTCAAAGTTATTCCCGGTGAAAAACAGTCAGGAAATGTTACGGCAATCAACTTGCATGATGGTAAAATTGTTTGGCAACACAAAACTGATAAACCTATGATAGGAGGCGTGCTAGCTACTGCTGGAAAACTTATTTTTTCAGGTGATGCAAAGGGTTACTTTTTTGCTTTAGATTCAACAACGGGTAAACGGTTGTGGGATTTTCAAGCGGGAGCAGGCGTAAACTCGGCACCTATGGCTTATCAAATAGATGGGCAATTGCATATAGCGGTAGCTTCTGGCGGAAATGCCCAAATCAATGCGCCTCGTGGGGGTAGTGTGTTAGTTTTTACTTTATCCGAATAGATTCTGTAAGGAACAGAACAATTTAAATATGTCTAAAAAAACAAGAAATAATAAATTTTCAAGTGTTAATCAAGCAAACAATCAGATGGCATATGAGGTTACTAATGATGCAATTGTTGACCAGAAATTAAATAAATTACCAAAAAATATTCAGCAGGAAATAAATGATTTTTCTGTAAATAATAGAAAAGACGCAGAGAAATTAATTCCAAGGTTGTTGGAATTAAAGCAGGAATATCCAAAGGTCTCCATTATTTATAATTACATATCGGTTGCTTATGGTTTTATTAACAAAGAAAAACAGAATGAGTCAATTAGAGACAATTATTTTAAAAACCCGAATTATTTGTTTGCACGTTGTCATTATGCGCAGCTATGTCTAGAGAAAAGTGAACCTGAACAAATTCCCGCAATTTTTGATAAGAAATTTGATTTAAAGTCTTTGTATCCGAGAAGAACTTTATTTCATGTTACGGAATATGCCGCCTTTTCAGGGGTTTTGTGTGGGTATTTTAATGCTCAAGGGGAAAAAGAACAGGCAGAAGCTGTGTATAAAAATATGCTTGAAATGATTCCAGAAGCAGAAGAAACCAAAGCGGCAAAGCGATTAATGGAACCTGGTTTTTTTAATAAAATGGCGGCTAAACTAGTTTCGGCTCTGACAACATAAGAGATGAATAAGATGTGTTTGTAGATATTTATGTTCGTCTGTAATAGGTTTGGGTAATTCCTTTTTTATTCTTAAGTTTAATGTTTTTATATGGCGATGAACAAGCCACAGCTTGTCTTTCGGAAGTGAGGCTTTAGCCTCGCCTGAATCGTGCGAGGCTAAAGCCTCACTTCCATTATTGTGTAATATTTAGGTTGTTTTTAAGCCTAATTTCACCTCAAGCTGTGGTTTATAAATAATAATGTATTTTTATGTCATGATAATTGTCATATAAAGTGTAAGGTTTTAGGTGTGTGCAAAAATAAATATCAGTATTTTAGTTATACTTTAAATACTAAAGAGGTAGATGCGTAGCGGAGTACATTACTTATTTATAATATAATAATGGAGTTAGAATTTAACACAGCTCTGGATGTGATCGACTAAGTCTGCTTTTCTTATAGTTAATGCGTACAATGGCCTTTTAATACTAGTTAAATAAATGGAGAAATGATTGAAAAAGTTTAATGTAGCAGCGATAGTGACAAGTCTTATATTGGTTAGTAGTAATGTATTTGCAGAAGGTACGCCTTTAACTAATGAAAATATTCAGGGCGCTTGGGCTTTGGAATACACCAAAAAGTCTGAGAAAACAGAGGATGTTTTTAAAAGAGAAGACACTTGGGTTTTTAAAAGTAATGGTACTGTCACTATAAAAAATATTCCACGCGAGGGAGGCTATTATGACCAAAGCCCAGTAAATTATGAAATTGAGGATAGTAAATTAAAAGTTGCTATTTTAGGTAGAGCCGGAAAATTTGATAAATTTACTTTGGTCAACAAGGATGATAAAGCTATGACACTTAAAACCAGATTTGGTGCTATTTATCAGTTCGTTAAGAAATAAATTATAAGGAAGGGAGTATTTTCCTTGTCTAGGTGTTTTTCAATAGTGCGTTACATCTGCGACTGATACCCTCTGATAATCAAGATGCATGATGACTATCTGATACGAAAGCTGTGGAGTTTAAGTGAGGATGATATCAAGACCCTGCTTGTTGGCGGTCTTCGATTAGAGGAAGAGAATGTGCGTGAACTGCTCAAGGAAGAGCTTGTGCTTCTGTGCAGCCAAGAGTTACGTGCGGCAGCAGGATCGACAATTAGAGGGACGTTTCGTGGTCCTCATGAATTTCCCTACAAGCAAATCCTAATCGACGTCGCCGATAAACTTAAAGAGGGCTGGACACCGCTAAGCTGGTCTAAATATCACCTAGACGATGAATACTCGGAACAAGAGATTGAGAACGACATCGTTAATCTCTTCGAAGAACGGTCCCGTAAGTGGTGGAAGTCCCTTTCTGATGAGAAAAAAGCTGAGTTTACTGGAGACATAAATGCGACCTTCAGCAAAGCTGTAGAATTTGGTGCGAAGGGTAGCAAGAAGATTTTCGTTACTCAGCAAATTCTTGAATCATTGTTCCAAAACGGAGTGATATTTGGGCTCGGGAAGATGGCGGGCACTGGGTTACTCGGTACGATCGGTGTTTCAGCTGTCGGGCAATTTGGCTGGGTGATTTTAATTCATACGGTTGGGTGGATCACAGGCTTGAAGATTGCAGTATTCGGAATAGGGGGGATGGGTGTTCTTGGAGGTGCAGTATCCTTCGTTGGCGCAACTGCAGTATCGGCTGCTCTTTCTATTCCTGGGCTGCTGATGTTTGCAGATGGTGCGGCATATCGTAAGACGGTGCCTACGATGCTTATGTTGCTTGCTAGAAACAGGATTGGAAATGCAGTAGCACTATGATGCTTACAAATTTTGATAGAGAGAACTTTTTAGCAATCATGTCTGATATTTGTAGCTAATATAATTGGGTATGTTAAGCATTTTGTCCAATGGATAATCATTACCATTTATTAGTGAAACGCTAGAGGTAAACCTAGCTAAGGGAATTTTAATAATACACCACGAGTAATACTTTGTAATATCCTGGATTCGCATAATAAGTGCACCACTTACATTTGAAATCAAGATGGTTTTTTTGTGTTAGATTTTATATCTAATACAAAAAACCATCAGCTTCTTTTGTTAAAACAGAGGCTGATCGGGAATATAATCTCCGGTTCTTGCAAAAACGGAGTGGATTATGTACACACAACTAGCCTCTGAAGAGAGACATTATATTGCAATAAGCCTTAAAA
>JBJPGG010000135.1:0-15409 GCA_048595505.1 Methylococcaceae bacterium | reverse complement strand
TGTTCGCTTGCGCCCATCGTGCTTAACATTTGGAGTTACCTCCGCCTGCCCGATGTTTGCTATCTGGTGGTTGACCTACCTTGCCAGAGCGGGACTTTCACCTGCTGGAATAATCGACCTTGCTCGGCCGCACACCCCTTGAAGACCATTGTTAACGGGGCGTTGCTTGATAAAAGATCGATTGGAACAAGGCTGCTTGAAAGCGCTTCAGAACCACCGTTACCCTGACTTAGTTTTCCTTTGTAATAACTAAAAACATGCGGTTTGATATCATGCTGATTGCAATAAGCTATTTGAGTTAAGCCGCTAGATTCCCATCGCGATAGATGTGATTTCATAACGGCATTTTTTTGGTGGGGAACCATTTCTACCTCCTTCGATTGAGTGAAGGGATAGATTGCCATAATGCTACGTATTTTGGAATGTGTGTTTTAAAAGACGGTTACGCTTATCACGCTGTTACAGAGCTTCACAGGCAGAAGCCATTGTCATAAGAAACGAGCCTGTTGTCTTGGTTGCTCGTATCCATAACCCTATGCGGCTCATTTTTGCATTGTTGTTTACACGAGGGGGGGGCCACGTTCAATATTAAATATTTCAAACGGTACCCGGTGGACTTGTGTATTTATTTTGCCATCAGCATGCAGTGAAAATGTTCTATAGGCGGGCTTTAGTTTGTCGATCGTATAGTCAGTGCAGTTTGGTTTAAATTGAAAGCAAGTGGAGGGCATTCCTAGGATCAATTTATTATCTTTTTTGGTATTCAATTCCTGATGGATGTGTCCACAGGTGATGGCTTTAACTTGTGAATATTGTTTGAGTATCGAAAAAAGTTCATCGCTATTTTCAATCATCATGGTATCCATCCAGGCACTGTGTGTCGGCAATGGGTGATGATGTACTGCAATCAGTGTATTTAAATCCGGGGTTTTATCTAAAGTATTCTGCAAATAAATAAGTTCATCAGCTGCTAATAGACCACCTTGAGACCCTGTTTTTTTGCTATTGAGACAAATGATTTGCCAATGTTTAAATTTAAAGTTTTTATTACAATTAATTTGTTTTCCATTAATGATTTGTTGCATTAAGGTTAAATCATCATGGTTTCCGGGTAAACAGAGTGTTCTAGTTTGATATTTTTTGAGTTCAGTATAAATTCTTTGATAACTTTGTTGACTAGGGTTTTGTACTAAATCTCCTGTCACTAGCATTAAATCCGCGCTGCTATGTCTTTTTTGAGCATATTGTAATACTCGGCTAAAATACAGTTCGGTATCTACGCCTGCCATGGTTTTTCCAGGTTCAGCTAGAATATGTAAATCAGTTATTTGTAAAATTAATAGGGGTGCATCCATTTTTAAATTCTTTTGCAAAGAACTTTGGCGTTTCTTTTATAATTATAGAACTGTTTACGCTGCTCTGGTAATGAGTCAATTTCAGCAGGTTTAAAACCACGTTCAATAAACCAATGCATAGTTTGTGTTGACAGCAGAAACAAGGTATTAAGTTTTTCTTTTTTAGCTTTGATAAGCAGGTGTTCCAGCAATCTATTGCCACGCGCAGCGTTTTGATAGTCTGGATGAATGGCTAGACAGGCTATTTCAGCTGAATATTTATCATTCATTTGATGAAAAGCCGTGCATCCGATAATCAATCCATCACGTTCAATCACTATATAATCATTAATTTCCATTTCTAGTTTTTCTCTGGACCGTTTAACTAACAGTCCTTGCTGTTCTAATGGTTTGATTAAGTCTAAAATGCCAGCAATGTCATTTAAGGATGCTGCTCGAATCTCTTCAAACGCATTTGAACTGATTAATGTTCCTGTACCGTCGCGGGTAAACAGTTCCAGTAATAATGCGCCATCAATCTTGCGGTTGATTAAATGAACTCGTTTAACACCTTGTTGACAGCTTTGAATTGCAGCATTAAGTGAGTCAGAAAGGGGGGTTTCTATCGCTTGTTGTTCCAGATATTCCTTAGCTTCATTAACAGTCATTTGTTGAATCAATTGCTGGTCTGATGTGCAGTTTTGTTCTGTCAATAATATTAATTTGCTTGCCTGTAGGGCAATGGCGACTTCTGTTGCAACATGTTCGGCAGACAGATTAAAAATTTCACCGCTTGGAGAATAACCGATGGGTGAAATTAATACCACATTATCTTGTTCTAATTGTTGATGAATTGAAACATGTTCTATACGTCTAACTTTCCCTGTATGTTGATAATCAATGCCATCAATAATTCCTAGTGGCTGTGCTATAACAAAGTTTCCTGAAGCCACTTTTATTTTAGCGCCTGCCATCGGTGAATTTGATAAGCCCATCGATAATAAAGCTTCGATTTCTACACGAATTAAACCTGCGGTTTCCTTAACACATTGCAGCGCATCATCATCTGTAATTCTCAAATTTTGGTGAAACTTGGGCTCACATTGTTTTTGCTGTAACCGTTGATTAATTTGTGGACGGATTCCATAAACCAGAACTAGTCGTATGCCTAGACTTTTTAATAATGAAAAATCATGAATCAAATTGTCACATTCTTCATTAACCGCTTCGCCACTCAGAAAAATAACAAAGGTTTTATTGCGGTGCGCATGAATATAAGGCGATGAATCTCTAAACCAGTTTACAAAATTTGAGGGTTTGATTTTCATGTGATTATGAGAAGGAGAATGGATAAAAGTTTAACTTAATAGGACGAGCAGGTTGCTAATTAAAATTTTATGCCTATTAACAATCGACAGGTTGACCTAAGATATTAAGGTAGTACGTTGTAGAGCGGACTTCGGTAATTGCCTCCTGCATTACTCTACTACACGCCATTCATGGCGTAATTAGTTCGCTATAACATACAAAAATACTTGCTATAGCGGACTGAAGCCCACCCTACAGACTTAATTATCTGTCACTGCACCTAAGGATGCAGAGCTAACCTGTTTTGCATATTTCGATAGCACGCCGCGTGTATATTTAGGTTTTGGCTGTTGCCATTTTGCTAGGCGTTGAGAAATTTTGTTATCATCCAGATGCAAAGTAAGTTCTTTCTTTTCAGCATCAATTGTGATTCTATCACCATTTTCAACAATAGCTAAAGCGCCACCTGCGTATGCTTCAGGGGTAATATGTCCAACAACAAAGCCATGTGTACCACCAGAAAACCGGCCGTCTGTAATCAAGGCTACATCTTGACCCAAACCTTTACCCATAACAGCAGAAGTAGGGGAGAGCATTTCGCGCATGCCCGGTCCACCTCTAGGGCCTTCATACCGTATTACAATGACATCACCTTTAACTATTTCACCATTAAGTATGCTTTTTAAGGCTTGTTCTTCAGTATCATAAACTTTAGCCGTTCCGGTAAATACCAGGCCTTCTTTGCCAGTGATTTTAGCGACAGAGCCTTCAGTTGCCAAGTTTCCATAAAGTACGGCTAAATGGCTGTCTTTTTTAATCGGGTTATCCAAAGGACGAATCATGTCTTGGCCTTGGGGATAAGGTTTTACATCAGCCAGATTTTCTGCCAGTGTTTTACCTGTGACGGTTAAACACTCACCATGTAACAAGCCATGGTCCAGAAGGGTTTTCATTAATGGCTGGATACCACCAATTTCAATTAGCTCGGCCATTTGATAGCGGCCACTAGGCTTTAAATCAGCCAGCATGGGTACCCGTGCGCCGATTCGAGTAAAATCATCTAAACTAATATCAATTTTGCTGGCGTTTGCCATAGCTAAGATATGTAATACAGCATTGGTAGAGCCGCCTAAAGCAATCACAATGGTTATCGCATTTTCAAATGCTTTTTTTGTCATGATATCACTGGGTTTGATATCATTTTTTAGCAACTCCAATACAGCTGCACCTGCGCGTTCACAGTCAATGCGTTTATCTGTTGAAACAGCTGCTTGAGCTGAACTGTTAGGTAAGCTCATGCCCAGTGCTTCAATTGCTGAGGCCATGGTATTTGCCGTGTACATTCCACCACAAGAACCCGCACCTGGAATAGCTTTTTGTTCAATTGCAGCCAACTCAGCATCGTCAATCTTATTATTGGCTCTAGCTCCCACCGCTTCAAATACAGAAACTACATCCAGTTTTTTGTCCTTATGACAACCCGGAAGTATTGTTCCTCCATAGACGAACACGCTAGGGCGGTTTAATCGTGCTATACCAATCATACATCCTGGCATATTCTTGTCACAGCCACCGATAGCAACAATGCCATCAAAGCCTTGACAGCCAACGACCGTTTCAATTGAATCTGCAATAACTTCACGCGATACTAAAGAATATTTCATTCCTTCAGTACCCATGGAAATACCGTCAGAAATAGTAATCGTGTTAAAGATTACCGCTTTACCATTAGCATCATCAACCCCTTTTGCGGCATCATCTGCCAAGGTGTTTATGTGCATGTTACAAGGTGTCACCATGCTCCATGTGGAAGCAATACCAATTTGAGGCTTTTTGAAATCTTCATTTTTAAACCCCACAGCATGTAACATTGCCCGACTTGGAGCACGTTCCATACCGTCAACAACTAAAGATGAAAAGGAGCGTGTGTTTTTATCACCCGAATTTGCCATGTGAAAAATTCCTGATATAAGTATAACTATTAAAAGTTGTTTTTTTAAAAATTAAAATGTTTCCCAATTACTGGTTTTACGACGCCAGCTGAGTTTAGGTAGTATAAAGCCAAGAATAACACCAAACAAAGATAGTATGCCGCCATATAAAAACCAGTCCTGATTAGCACTATCTTCTAGAGTTTGTTTTTCTCGTTTGATCTGTTGTAATTCTCTTTCAACAGAAATAACACGTTCTTGTAATTGGTCTCTTTGATGTTTTAACTGTACTGCATTAGCAGCAGTTTGACGTAGATCATTAAGTTCTTTACTTAAAACATCACGCTCCTCAGATAATGATTGTTTGGAGGAAAGGGCTACATCATTATCTCCCTTCAATTGGCTAAAAACTTGTTGAACCTGGGCATATTCCTTTTGTAGCGTTTCAAGTTTTTTATTGGCTTTATCCAGGTACCAGCGACTGATTGGATTATTTAATGTATGTCTGGTTAAAATAAATCCTTCTACGCCACTGCTAGTACGAACTTTGCTGTAGCCCGTGCCTGCATTTTCACTAAGAATTGTAAGAGAAGTACCGCTAGGTAACATTTTTAAAATTTTGCTACGATTGCTTTCGTTACTTCTGAGTGTGTATTTCATAGTATCAGTTACATACACTGTTTTTGCATTAACAGAGTTGCTGATACATAGAAAGGTAATAATTATAGTTAATAGTGTTTTCACAGTTGAGCCTTTAAATAAGGTTAAAACCAGGTGTATGTTATTTACAAAGTAGAAATTCAAGTAATGCCTTTTGTGCATGTAAACGATTTTCTGCAGCATCAAAAACCACGCTTTGAGGGCCATCAATGACCTCTGTAGCCACTTCCTCCTCTCTATGAGCGGGAAGACAATGCATGAAGATTGCATCCTTATTTGCTGCTTTCATGGTTGCAGCGCTGACTTGAAAGTTTTTAAATGCAATCTCACGTTTTTTCTGCTCTTCCTCTTGCCCCATGCTTGCCCATACATCAGTCACAATTAGATCAGAGTTTTTGGCTGCAAGTTCAGGTGTAGTGAAAAATGAAATTCTATCGCTAGCGGCATCCACAATCGCTTGATTAGGTAGATAACCCTCGGGACAGGCAATATTAAGTTTAAAATCAAGAATACGAGCAGCATTAATATATGAATGGCACATATTATTACCATCACCGACCCAGGTCACTATTTTACCCTTGATATCACCTCTATGTTCAAAAAATGCCTGCATATCGGCTAATAACTGACAGGGATGTAATAGTTCAGTTAATCCGTTAATAACAGGAACCCTGGAATGGTTTGCAAAAGTAGTGACAGTTTCATGGGCAAAGGTTCGTAACATAATACAGTCGACCATGCTGGATATCACTTTTGCACTGTCTGCCAACGGTTCTCCACGCCCTAATTGTGTATCTCTAGGCGATAAAAACAAGGCATTACCACCGAACTGATTCATGCCTGCTTCAAAAGAGATACGGGTGCGCGTCGATGACTTTTCAAAAACCATGGCTAAAACTTTGCCTTTTAAGGGCTGGAAGTCAGGGTTTCTATTGTTTTTTAACTCTATAGCTCTATGTATTAAAGAGCGAAATTCGTCGCTAGTTAAGTCTAATAGACTAATAAAATGTCTTGGTTGCATAATTCTTTACATTTATTGTGTAAATTCTTGAATAATGTCCGACAAACTGTCTGTCAGTAATTCAATTTGTTCTGTGCTAATGATTAATGGCGGTAATAAACGTATCGTTTTTTCAGCGGTTACATTAATCAGCAAACCTTTTTGTTGTGCTTTTAAAACAAGTTCTGCACAGGGTTTTGATAGGTCTAGGCCTATCATTAGTCCTTTATTTCTTATATTTGAAACGCTATGATTTTGTTTTAGTTTTTCTTTCAGTAGCGAGTTAATCAGTGCGCCTTTCGCTTCAACCTGTTCAATAATATTTTCATTATCAAGTGTTTCAATAACAGCGAGTGCGGCACTGCAAGCCAATGGATTTCCACCAAATGTTGACCCATGCTTGCCAGCAGTTAATAAAGTAGCTGCATTGCCTCGTGCAAGGCAGGCCCCAATAGGGACGCCATTTGCCAAAGCTTTTGCCAATGTACATACATCAGGGATGATTTCATTGTGCTGGTGGGCAAAAAACTTTCCAGTACGGCCGATACCCGTCTGAATTTCATCCAGCATCATCAATAATTGATGTTCATCACAGATCCTACGAATCTGCTTAAGGTAGTCAGCGGCAGGTATATGTACGCCGCCTTCGCCTTGAATGGGTTCAACTAATATTGCCACAATATTGCTATTTTTTTTGATAGCCGTTTGTATAGCATTTAGGTCATTAAACGGGACATGGATAAAACCTTCAACTAACGGTGAAAAGCCTTGTTGAATATTTTTGTTTCCAGTGGCGCTAAGCGTTGCCATCGTTCTGCCGTGAAAACTTTTTTCCATAACCAAAATACAAGGGGTCTCAATGTCTTGTTGATGACCATATAAGCGTGCAATCTTAATTGCAGCTTCATTTGCTTCAGCACCTGAATTACAGAAAAAAACATTGTCCATGCCGCTTTTACTAATCAGTTGATCAGCTAATTTTTCCTGATTAGCTACACCATATAAATTTGAGGTGTGCAGCAAGGTTTTACTTTGCTTACAAATTGCATCATGTATAGCTGGGTGAGAATGTCCCAGGTTGCAGACAGCAATACCTGACAGGGCATCAAGATAGCGATTGTTGCTTTGATCCCATAACCAGACGCCTTCACCTTTTTCAAAGGTTACAGGTAAACGTCCGTAGGTAGGCATAATGTGACTGGTCATGGTTCTATTTGTATATTTTATTTAAAGCAGTGTTCTGCTAAGCTCGTGGAAAAACTTTTCATTATAACTGTACCGTGTTTTCAGGCAAGAAATAGTTTCTATAAAAGCATATATTTATAGAAAAAGTTTTGTAAAACCATAAAAGTTGATAAAATTACTAGGTTTTTATTTTTTGAGTAATAAATAATGGAAGTAATTGAACGAATTAAAGATCAACTGGGAAGCCATGCAGTTGTTTTATATATGAAAGGCTCACCGGATTTTCCGCAGTGTGGTTTTTCTTCTCAGGTTGTTCAGGCATTAAAAGCCTGTAATGCCCAGTTTATGTATATCAATATTTTTGAAGATCAGGAAGTTAGAGAAGCGCTTAAAGAATATTCTAACTGGCCTACCTATCCTCAGCTTTATATTAATGCAGAATTAGTAGGGGGCTGTGACATTATAATGGACCTCTACAACAAAGGTGAATTAGCGGGAATGTTAACTGCTACTGAAAAAGAAGATTAATTAAGTAGATCTTAATCTTAGGAATAAGACAAAAGCTTTCATCAATTGTCTTATTCCATAAGGTTTATTACCTTAAAGGGTTGATTTATTTTCGTTTTCTTCCAGCGCTTTCCAGCGATTAACAATCATACAAAATAGTTTTGCCGTTTGTTCTGCATCATAGATTGCTGAATGTGCTTTTTCATTATCCCACTCTAAACCAGCCGCTTTAGCCACTTTCGCAAGCACAGTCTGTCCGTAGACTAACCCCCCTAGTGTTGCTGTATCAAAACTGCTAAAAGGGTGAAAAGGACTACGTTTTATGCGAGTTCTGTCGATTGCAGCATTTAAAAAATTCACATCAAAAGCAGGGTTGTGTCCGACTAGAATTGCCCGGGTACATTCATTGCGCTTTACGGCTGCTTTTACTGGTTTAAAAATTTTTGCTAACGCCTCTTTTTCATCGATAGCCATGCGGAATGGATGGTAAGGGTCAATACCGGTGAATTTTAAAGCGGCGTCATCTAACTCAGATCCATTAAAGGGAATTATATTGCATGCATGTGATTCTGTTATCTGTAGTAAACCTTGATCATCAGGTTCTACAATAACGGCTGCTAATTCTAATAATGGATTCTTTTTTGCATTAAAGCCTGCAGTTTCA
Source organism: Methylococcaceae bacterium (assembly GCA_048595505.1). Lineage (GTDB taxonomy): Bacteria > Pseudomonadota > Gammaproteobacteria > Methylococcales > Methylomonadaceae > QPIN01. Next base: position 6,820 of record JBJPGG010000135.1, on the reverse strand, counting down.
ATGTCGATAATAACAGGGAGATAACCTCTAAATCTTTTGCCTAGCGGGTTTGGGCTTATTTCCATGGGTGTTATTTTGTGTTAATTGAAACAAATAAATAGCTGAGCCCTACAATCATACAGGGTAGTTCATTATATTAAAATACAATAAATTTCGTTTTCTAAATTAGAATGTAATTTTGCATTCAATATTGTATTTTCAATGGTATCTGTTTTATCAGTTTTACAGGCTACCTTTAAATAATTTGGGGTATAACCAAATACCAGATGTTGATTATTTTCTATTTCTTTTTTCTGTCCTTCCCATAAAATAGCAACTTCCTGCCCCATATTTTCCGCAACAAAATGTTGTTTCATAGTTTGCGCTAATTTATGTAATTGTTTGCTACGCTGTTTTTTAATTTCGTTAGTCAGCGGATTAGGTAGTGTTGCGGCTTTTGTACCTTCACGGCTAGAATAAGTGAATATATGAATATGACCAAAACCAACGGCTTTTATAAAATCAAAACTTTCATTCCACTCCTGTTCTGTTTCGCCAGGAAATCCAACAATGATATCGGTAGTAATATTAAAGTTTTTAATCTGCAGTCTTGCTTGCTTAACAATCTCAGCAAATTCTTCTGTTTTGCAGCGTCTTGCCATTCTGCGTAGGACAGTGTCTGAACCACTTTGCAAAGGCAGGTGCAAATGAGGCATTAAGCGGGGATTATGGAATAAGTTAAAAAAATCAGCCGGTAATTCCCACGGTTCTAAAGAACCCAGTCTTAACCGTGGGATATTGGTTTTATCTAAAATAGTTTGGATTAATTCTGTTAAGCTACTATCAACATCACTGCCGTATCCACCCAGATGTACCCCGGTGAGGATCACTTCATTAATCCCTTGTTGATGAAATGAGTTGATTTCATCAATAATGGCTGGCAGCGGGCGGCTAACTTCGTCACCACGTGCAACAGTAACGATACAGAAAGTACATCGATATCGACAACCATCTTGTACTTTAACAAAAGCACGCTGCCTTCCTCTGCTAAATAAAGAGGTTTCACCCGGTTCAGTGGACATGGCCGGCATGGTATTTAAATTCAGTGCTGATAAGGTTTGTTCTACTAGCTGGTTTTTATCCTTATTGCTGATAACTAAATCAACACCCATTAACTGGGCTGCCTCATCTTCATTTAATGTAGCATAACAGCCACTGACGACGAGTTTTGCTTGTGGGTTATCTCGATGTACACGACGAATGAGTTGGCGTGATTTTCGTGCTGCATCTGCTGTGACAGCGCATGAATTTATGATGATGATATGCGCATCATCAAGTTGACGTGTAATTTGATGCCCCGCTTTTTGAAAAGCCTGAGCCCAAGTTTCTAATTCCGCCTCATTAAGACGACAACCCAGTGTTTTGAGGTGAACTAACATTATCCGAAAAACCAATAAGCAACAAATATTGCGGCAACTATGCCTGCAAAATCAGCAATTATCCCACATGCAGCAGCATGACGGATATTTTTGATGCCTACGGAACCAAAATATACCGCTAAAACATAAAAAGTTGTCTCTGTACTGCCCTGAACAATCGATGATAAACGGCCTGCAAATGAATCTGCACCATATACCTGCATAGTATCTACCATCATGGCTCTTGCTCCACTACCGCTAAAGGGTTTCATTAATGCGGTAGGTAGGGCATCAATAAAACGGGGGTCTAAACTAAAAAATTGCACCACATAACGAATTGCCTCTATTATTAACTCCAGAGCGCCGCTTGCTCTAAACACGCCAATAGCCACCAACATGGCTACCAAATAAGGAATAATAGTGATTGCCGTTTGAAAGCCTTCTTTAGCACCTTCAACAAAGGCATCATAAGCATTAATGCGTTTATACACTGCGCCTGTTATGAAAGCCATCACCAGGCTATAGAGTATAACATTACTAATTAACGCTGATTGGGCTAGCATGTCAGCCTGGCTTAATTGAGAGAAGTAATAAAGTACGCCTGCAATAAATATAGTAAACCCAGCCAAATAAGAAAAGATAACTTTATCCAGTAAATTAATTTTTTGTACGACTGAAACAGCAAGTAACCCCAGCATGGTAGACATATAAGTTGCAATTAAGATAGGGATAAAGACATCAGTAGGATTAGCTGCGCCTAATTGTGCTCGGTAGGTAAAAATAGTAACAGGAAATAAAGTTACTGCTGAGGTATTTATCACCAGAAATAAGATTTGTGCATTACTGGCTGTTTCCGGTGTAGGGTTTAAGGTCTGTAATTCTTTCATCGCCTTAATACCAAGAGGTGTTGCCGCATTATCCAAACCTAGAGCATTGGCGGAAATATTCATCACCATAGCAGCAAGGGCAGGGTGGTTACTAGGCACGTCAGGCATTAACCGACTAAATAATGGGGTGAGTGCCTGGGTCAGTAGTTGCATAAAGCCACTGCGTTCACCAATTCTCATAATGCCTAACCATAAAGCAAGCACACCGGTTAAACCTAAAGAGATTTCAAAAGCAGTTTTGGACAGACTGAACATGGCTGTCATTAGGTCAGAAAAAACCTGTTGATCACCTAGATAAATTAATTTAAAAAGGGCTGTGAGGAAGGCGGAGAAGAAAAAGAAAATCCAGATTAAATTAAGCACAGAGAATTTTGTTTACTAAATAGAGTGTTGGTATTCTAGTGCAACTATATTCTTTTTAACTAGCAGAATTCAACTTTACAATAAAAACAAATTTTGACAGAGAAGATTAGGTTCTTTGTTAATAGCGACCAACTGAGAGCCTTTATTACTTAGTTTCAACGTAATCTAACGATATATGAGCTAAGCGTTATCCGTCATTTATCTTGGTAATGTGTTTATGAAATGACGGAAAACGCTATCGCTATTCCAACATACGATCCCGTGATACGAGTTGTTTATATCTAAACGTTCTTTACCAAAAAATTAATTAGATATACGTAATGTTTTAATGAAGGCTACAACAGAGTTTATTTCATTAACACTTAAGTCGCCACCAAAAGGAGGCATTCGAGATGACCTCTGCATTTTTTGCCCACCTTTGCTAATCATATCTTTTAAATAGGCATCTGGCATCATGCTGTAGGTCAAATTAAAAGGTGGTGGATCCTTAATAATTCTAGCCATTTTACCATTACCTTCTCCATCAGGTCCATGGCACAGTGCACAACGATTTTTAAATGTTAACCGGCCTAATTTTAACGTTGGTTTTTGATGTTTATCTTCTTTCCTTAATAGTTTAAAAGCAACTTCTGGGCTTTCACGCAGTTGAGTAATAAAAAGAGTAACGGATTCAATTTCCGTCCAGGTTAATTCATCACCCCAAGGCGGTGAAAATTGATGCATTTTCCCTCGGCTACCACCAAAAATGATTTGTTGTCGTAACGAGTCGGTATCTGTTTGATACTTTGGTAACAATAAATTGGTATCAGGATAATTTTTTAAGGTTAAAGCAAGTGCACCTTCTCCCATTCCCTTACTACCATGACATAATTCGCAGCGTTGCTGAAAAACACGAGCCCCTTGTTGTGCTGTTGGATTAGGTGTAATTGCGCTGTTTTTAGATAATGAATCACCTTGGAAAGAGTTTTTAACACAGGCTGGAATTACAAGCGAAATCAAAAATAGTCCTAATATTTTTTTCATAATGTGTAGTTGTCAAAAAAATTAATATTCTTCATTAGCATTACAAGTGCTTTACTTAACAGTAACGATCATTTGCATACTAGGGTGAATGGCACATTCCACTTCGACAGTACCTGCCGTATCAAATATCACTGATTTTGATTCACCTTGTGGATATGAGCCAAGGTCAAACATCTGTGCATCAGACAAGCTGAAAACATTATGAAAAAAAGCATCTTCATTTTTAAAAGAAACTGAATCACCAACATTAACCGTCAGGCTTGCCATGCTAAATTTTTTATCTTTTTGCCCAACAACTTCTTCAGCAAAAATAGCGTGGCTAAATAAGGTAAAAACAAATAGGATAATTATTTTTTGTATGTTCATAATATTTCCGAAAAATTAATTGTTAAGGTAAAAGAGGGAAGGTAATTGCCACATGCTCTGATGTTAAGGCTTGCATAAAAGCAACCAAATCTTCTTTATCTTGCTGAGTTAATGTAATTTCTTTTAGGTTAGGTGATAAATTAGTTTTAACAAATCCTCCTTTAGCATAATGTTCAACGACTTGCATCAATGTTCTCGCCGAACCATCATGAAAATAAGGTGCAGATAATGCAACATCCCTTAATGTGGGTGTTTTAAATGCACCTTTCATTAAACGTAGTGGTTTTTGGTCAAAACGACCTAAATCCGGTTTTTTATCTCCAAAAGAAGCTAACCCAATATTATGCATACCATTGTCGGTAAAATTGGGGGCATCATGGCAGACAGCGCAGTTAGCTTTATTTTCATCTTTAAACAAGTTAAACCCTCGAACCTGTTGTTCCGTCATGGCTGATGAATCACCTTTAATCCATTGGTCAAAAGGAGAATTATTACTGATTACTGTACGTTCGAAGGAAGCAATCGCTTTAGCTGTTGTTTCTTTGGTAATACCTAAGCCAGGATAGGCTTTCTCGTAAGCAGTAACATAGCCATCATTATTTCTGATCCAGGTGAAAAATGTTTCAAAATTGGTGTTCATTTCTACACCAGCCTCTAGAGGTCCCATAGCCTGATCTTCAAGGTCTTTTTTTCTACCATCCCACATTTGGATGGTATTGTAAGCCGTATTTACAATGGACGGGGATGCTCGACCTAACATAGTGCTTTTAAATCCCCGACCTTTTGCCAGCCCATCACTCCAACCCAGAGAAGGGTTGTGGCAGGTCGCACATGACATATTTTGATCTCGGCTAATCCGAGGATCAAAAAACAACATTTTACCTAATTCAACACGTGCTTTAGTTGGCTCGTTATCCTTTGGAAAGGGAGGAGTATCAGGCAGTAACCATTTATGTAATTCTACTGAATGATCAGAACCTTGCTCTGAAACCAGGTTTGTAGAACATGCCGAAAAAATACCCGTAGAAATAGCAATAATAAAAAAACCATACGGAGAGAAATGCTTGAGTTTTTTTGTATACATAGTTATATTCCTCATTGAAATTATAGTGTAAAACCGCTCACTGAAAAATTAAGATCTGTTGCAGATTGTTCAAGTTTTTCTGACAAGCGTTGTAAAGCCAATACCTGTTCTATCGTAGAATCCATCTGTCCAGTTAATGATTCAGTTGATGTTGATAATCGTTGTTCGGCAGATTCTTGTTCTTTAACAATATTCATAACATGGGAAACCGTTTGATTTAACGATGCCGTTTGTCCACCGCTAGATTTGGTTTTTTCAGCAACTAAAGAAAGTACATCAATATTTGACGTGGCATCTTTAACTGTTTTTTGTAATGCTGTGACAGTAGCATCTATATGTAATTTAATGGTATCAATGAGTGTCGTTATTTCATTCACTGCATCACCTGTACTGGATGCTAATGTCCTTACCTCATCAGCAACAACTGCAAAACCACGCCCTTGCTCCCCCGCTCTTGCCGCTTCAATGGCTGCGTTTAATGCTAAGAGATTGGTTTGCTCTGATATACCTCTGATCGTTGCACTAATATGGGAAATATTTTCAGTAACTTTAACTAATTCTGCAGTACTATCAGAGGTCTGTTGTAAATCTTTTTGAAAAGTATTGAAATTTTCAACGCTTGATGTGATTTGTAAAGCCGCTTCTGAGGCTGAATTAGCGGCTAAATCAACTTGACCAATCACTTTGTCCAAGTTCTTCGTTATTTCAATACCGATATCTTGTACAACGTTCAAATCTTGTGAATTTTGGCTGATCTGACTCTTACCTTTTTCTGCTAATTGATGCATACTTTTTGCAAAAACAGAGATTTCATTTGAGTCACAACGAACACTATCAGATTCCTTTTTAATTGCACCAACCGTTTTTCGCAACATATCCATTGTTGTGGACATTGCAGAAATTGTAGACCCAATTTCATCTTGACTAGATTGTGGCAACTGACAAATTAAATTTCCTTTTGAAACTGCTTCCATGCTTTCAACCAACGAAGATAATGGTTTTTTAATTAATTTAGCGGCATATAAACTTATTGAAATACCTAGACATATCGCTATAATAACGATAACGGCTAGTGTTTCTATGACATGAATTCCTTGTTTTTCAACATTTGATAAATCTAAATCAATTTTTGATCGTTGCTGATCAACTAAAAAAGATGCAAGTTGCTCAATTCTTTGTGTCTTTGGAGCAATTTGTGAAAAATATTCAGAGGCTTCTTCATCTAACCCTTTTTTACCTGCCCGAATAATTTTCATCTGAATAGGTCTAATGCTTTTTATCAGTTCTTTTAAATCATTAACTTTTGGGTGATTAGTTAATATCTTGCTTAAATTATGAATTTGTTCATCTAGTAATGATGAGCCCTTAATGGATGCAATTGCTCCCTTTCTAATATCAGATTTATTAACGGCAGCAACTAATGCTTTTAAAGCTCTATCCATTTCGATAATGGTAATTCTGGCATCAATAGAAGCATCAGTTTTAACTCTGGAATCAGCGATGGATTGACGAATATTTTTTGCTTGTTGAAAAATAAAATAACTGGCAAAACCACCTACTAATAATGTAAATGAGAGTAAAAAAACTGATAAAATAAGTATCTTTTTTGACCAATTAATATCTGATAGCATGATTAGTTATTAGTTATTAGTTATTAGTTATTAGTTATTAGTTATTAGTTATTAGTTATTAGTTATTAG
>JBJPGG010000134.1:0-3244 GCA_048595505.1 Methylococcaceae bacterium | reverse complement strand
ATCGTTTTAATAAGGCGGGCTGTTTTTCTATCCGTTCTAGGAAATCTGATGAAGTGCTGTCTGATTTTTTCAATGCTTTACTTTATTTCAATATGATATGAAATATAGTTTACACTTTACTTCACTTTTAATCACACCCCTGAAATTATTTAGCAGGGATAAACTCAACTGATTTTTTTAGGTTCAAAGGGATAAATTAAATTGGCGGGATATTTTTGTTTTATTTGTTTGGAATGAACATCAATGACGCCGTGATTAGTAAGGCTTTGAATATAATGTTCAATGAGATTGCTGTCATTGGTTTTTAATGTTGAAGGTGATAAAGAGGTGGTCAGAAAATAGGCAATATCAATGATTGCTCGTGTTTGTCAGCAGGGTGAGGGTGTTTTTATAAACTAAAGGCGAGATAGTGATTCAGTTCCATTATGTTCAATTTGTATGCGTTGTGGTTCCAATATCGGTAGAAGAAAATTTGACTCGTTTAGCAGTGGTGCCGGATGCTTGATGGTTGACTATTTGTTGAGCTCAAGCAATATTAAATGGCTAGGGTGCTGGTCGATAAAGGAGGCTTTGGGTGATAGGGCCATGTGTTTAAATGCTATATGTCTAGTGTCCTAATAGTCGTTTGCTTTGAAAGGCTTGCAATCTCTTCCATGGTAAATAATTGGGTTCCGGGTTTTTTTGCAGTGCCTGCTCCACAGGCTACTGCTAGTTTAAGTGCTTGTTCGGGGGGTTGGTTTTGTGCGAAGGCGTAGGCCAAAGCGGCTACCATTGAATCACCTGCGCCAACAGTAGAATGGGGGGTGATGGTGGGTGAGTTACAGTAAAAACTATTGTCTGGGCCAACTAAAATAGCACCTTTCTCAGCTAAAGATACGCAAACATAGCTTGTGCCTTGTTGGACAATAAAGCGTGCCTCAGTGGCAGTTTCTTCGATGCTGGAGAAGGTCTTGTGTCGTAATACTTCCAGTTCATGCAGGTTTGGTTTAATCAGGAAAGGCTTGCTGCTGAGGGCTGATTTCAATACAACTACAGGGGCGTCAATAATAGCCCGGGCGCCTTGCTTTTGTAATGCGATATTGATGTCGTGGTAGGCTTCTTTAGCTATTCCTGGTGGAAGTGAGCCGGTTAATACTCCTATGCCTTGTCCACAAAGTGTTAGGAATTGGCTGATAATTTCATCAAATTGAGGGGTTTTAATGCTTGGCCCGGCAGCATTGATTTCGTATTGACTTGGTGGTGATTGTTGTAAAAGGGTGGTGTTGATGCGCGTTTCGCCTTCTACTTGTATGCTTGTTACGTTTTTGAGTTCTTGCCTCAGCATGGCATCAAGAAATTCGCCCATTTTTCCTGCAGTAATACAGCAGGTGTGTGAATTTGCTTGCAGTTTCTCTAATGCTCGTCCAACATTAATGCCTGTGCCGCCGGGGTCGTAATATGTTTTGGTGGCGCGGGTCTTGTGGTCGTGCTCTAAGCTGTTTAGTTCATAGGTTAGATCTATTGCAGGGTTAAGCGATAGGCTAACGATGGGGTGAGGGGAAGATGTCATGTGGTGGTGGGGGTTATGCTCAGGATGATTCCTGAGCATAAAACTCAGCAAGCTTAAGGTGTTAAGCCTTCGCCTAAAGTAGCAATTTTGATAGCGTTGGTTCCGCCTTCAGTCCCTGTTAAGTCACCTTTAGTGATGATAAAAGTATCACCTTTTTTAGCACAGTTTCGTGCTTTTAACTTGGCAAGGATTTCTTCGTTTACGTCGACATGATCCATTGATTCATGTGTAAAGTAAACAGGAAATACTCCGCGGTAGATTGTGACTTTGCCTAAGGTTTTATGGTGGCTGCTAAATGCAAAAATAGGTAACCCTGAACTGATTCTGGACATCCATAATGCAGTAGAACCCGATTCTGTTAAGGTAGCAAGACCATTAACCTTTGAATGATTAGCCAGGTACATGGCTGCCATGGCAATTGCTTCGTCAGTGCGAGAGAATTGGCAATCCATGCGATGTTTTGATTCACGTACGCTGGCTTGTTTTTCTGTGGTTTGGCAGATTTCGGCCATGGCTTTAACGGCTTGTACTGGATAATTTCCAGAAGCTGTTTCAGCTGAAAGCATCACCGCATCTGTTCCATCATGTACAGCATTAGCAATGTCAAAAACTTCTGCGCGGGTAGGAATCGGATTTTCGATCATTGATTCCATCATTTGTGTTGCAGTAATAACCGCACGATTAAGGTCTCTAGAGCGAGAAATTAATTTTTTCTGTACCGCAGGTAAGTTGGCATCACCAATTTCAACGCCTAAATCACCACGGGCAACCATTACCACATCAGAAGCAAGAATGATTTCATCCATGGCTTCAATGGCTTCTGCGCGTTCAACTTTAGAAACAATGCCAGCATAGCAGCCTTCAGCTTCTAACAAGGCACGGGCTTCATGCAAATCTTCAGCACAACGAGGAAAAGAAACCGCAACAAAATCAGCATCAATAATACCGATTGTTTTAATGTCTTCTTTATCTTTTTCTGTCAATGCCGCAGCAGATAAACCGCCACCTTGTAGGTTGATACCTTTGTTGTTAGATAGATGTCCACCGACATGAACAGTGCATTCAATACGTTTGCCGTTTGTTGAAACAACGTCAAGTACAATGCGTCCGTCATCTAATAATAAGCGACTACCTTTCTTAACTTCTTTTGCAAGAGGTTCGTAGATAATGCCGACTTCTTCAGTATTACCAGCATCAGTACCAAGGTCTATATCTAAAGCAAAGGCTTGGCCTTCATCTAACCAAACTTTAGTGTCTTTAAATTTAGCGATACGGATTTTTGGACCTTGCAAGTCACAAAGAATACCGACTAAACGACCTGTCTTTTTGCTTAATGCACGAACAGCAGCAGCTCTATCAATATGATCTTGAGCAACGCCGTGAGAAAAATTCATGCGGACAACATCGATACCCGCTTCGAATAAGGCTTCTAATACGCCCGGCTTATCAGAAGCCGGGCCTAGAGTTGCCAGAATTTTAGTTCTTCTTAGCATGTTGTTCCGTTATTTAGCATTCATTAAAGCAACCGTAGTATCTAGCATACGATTAGAAAAGCCCCATTCGTTATCATACCAAGACAGAACTTTAACTAAGCGACCATTCACTTTAGTCAATGATTTATCATAAGTAGATGATGCTGGATCATGATTGAAATCAATAGACACGAGAGGAAGTGTATTAATATTCAAAATACCT
>JBJPGG010000133.1:0-9299 GCA_048595505.1 Methylococcaceae bacterium | reverse complement strand
GGATCAGCAATACAGCGAATGACAACGACAGGAAGGTTGTTTTGTATAGCCATACGAGCAACAGCTACACTTTCCATGTCTAGTGCTATAGCTCTGGTTTGTTTATAGATTATTTTTTTTTCTTCACTATCTGCAACAATAAAACTGCTTTCAACCAATGAGCCTGTATAGGGGTTAAGCGATGATAACTGGTCAAGGACTTTATTTAACCATGGGGAAGCTATCGTTAGTTCTTCATGTCTTTCAGTTAGTAAAGTTTGCGGTATAACCAGGTCGCCAGGGTGTAAATTTGCTTTTAGAGCGGCAGCACAGCCCCAGCTTATGAGTCTTTCTGCCCCTTTATCTATGAGTAACTGGCTTGCTATTGCCGCATTTTCAGGGCCTGTGCCTGAACAGGCGATAACTGTATTGTCATTAATGAACAGAGAGTCTCCTTTAGTAATTTTTTTACTGGTGAGACTGCTGACTTCATCGGGTAACGCAACAATAATTCCTGTAATCACTTTTTGGCCAGTTCATTTCGATAGCGGGCCAATGCCCACAGGGGAAAGAATTTATCATAGCCATGATATTTCAGAAAAAAGACTTTAGGAAAGCCCGGTGCAGTATAGCATTTGTCATCCCACACGCCATCGGCTTGTTGTTTGCTTAGGATAAAATCTATACCTGCTTTAACTTCGGCACAATTTGCTTCGCCAGCAGCCATTAAACCTAAAACGGCCCAGGCTGTTTGAAATGCAGTGCTAAAGTGATATTTGCCACTGTATTGTTCAGCATCATAATAACTTTGATTGTCTTCACCCCAGCCTCCGTCACTGCGTTGAACGCTTTTGAGGTAACTAACAGCTTTTGTATATAAAGGATCAGCTTTTGGAATATTTGTTTGTTCCAGGCCTAATAACACAGACCAGGTTCCGTAGACATAGTTAGTGCCCCAACGACCAAACCAAGAACCATCATCTTCTTGTTCAGATCTAATGTATTCAATAGTACGTTCTAGAGCGGGTAAATATTCGTCATGGTTTTGTGAAACTTTAGCCATTAACATGGCGCATCTAGCGCTTACATCGGCTGTTGGTGGGTCGAGTAGGGCACCATGGTCTGCAAAAGGGATTTCATCCAGATAATAATAAGTATTATCAACATCAAAAGCTCCATACCCACCATTATGTGATTGCATGCCAACAATCCAGCGTGTTGCTCTGTGTATTGATTCGTCTAAGCCAGATATATTTGAGGCAGCCATGGCAAAAGCAATCACCGCAGTATCGTCGACATCAGGATAATGAGGATTTTCAAACTGGAATGCCCAGCCTCCACCTTCCACGTCAGGGCGGGCAATGCGCCAGTCACCGGGTTCATCAGAAAGTTGTTTGGTTTTTAGCCAATCATAAGCGCGTTCCAGGCTTTGGCTGTTTCCTTGTTTGTCAGCCTCTTGTAAAGCCAGTATCGCTAGTCCTGTATCCCAAACAGGAGATAAACACGGTTGGCAATAGGCATCGTTTTCATTGATAACCAATAGTTTATCAATGGCTTTACGAGTTATTACAACGTGCTCATGATCTTCAGCATAACCAAGCAGTAACATGGCTTCGTGGGAATTTACCATAGCCGGGAAGATTCCTCCCAAGCCATCTTCTCCATTTAAGCGCTCAGTAAACCAGGTTACCGCTCTTTCAACGGCTAATTCTGTCATTTTTTTAGGATAAAAGCGGCGGGTCACTCGTCCTAGTTTATCCAGTGCCAAAAAACATTTATTCAGAAATGTGCGTTCAGGAAAATAATGTTTTTCTTTATCAGGGTCTATAAGAAACAATTCACGTACGCCAACCTTATTAGGGTTTTTTGCAGTCGCTTTAAATGTGCACAAAATAAATAAAGGAACCATTACGGTTCGTGACCAATAAGACACTTTATCCAAGTGGAATGGAAACCACTTGGGAAGTAGCATGATTTCTACGGGGATGTACGGTACGCCACGCCAAGGAAGTTGTTCAAAGGTGGCTAGTGCAATGCGAGTAAAAACATTTGCTTTAGCTGCGCCGCCCTGACTTAAGATGTATTCCCTGTTTTTTTTCATGTGTGGCGCGTCAATAGAGTCGCCAGCCATTTTTAAAGCATAATAGGTTTTAATGCTGGAGCTTATATCTCCTTCACCACCGGTAAACAAGGGGTAATGTCCTTGTTCTGATTGTCTTGATCTTAGGTAGTTTGCAATCTTGGCTTGTAATTCTTCGTCAATATCACCAAGGTAATGCATCATCATGATGTATTCAGCCGGAATACAGCAGTCTGCTTCTAATTCAAATACCCAAAAACCGTCTTTGTCTTGTAGGCTTAACAGTTTTTCTTGGGCCTTGTTGATAGCCGTATCAAGATCACTGTTTTTGTGTGATAGAGTTGTTGAGTGACTCGTTATTTCGTTACAATCTGAGTGTTGACTGGATTCATCAAACATAGTGCCTCTCTCATTCTTTTGTAGTTTGTGGAGCATAGTGCCAATCGGGTGTCTTAAGGGGGCGGCTGAGTGCATTAAATAGCAAAGATAACAGAGTGTTGCTGCGGGCTGTTAACTTACAGGTTGCTATACACATTTTGACGTCTCTACGTGTTATTTTTACCTGGTTGGAATCATTGAACTGCAGGTTGTTCTTGATACGTTTTAGCGTAAGTACAGCCATTCCTATAGACCATAAACAGAAGTTTCTAAGTCCTGTCTCACTTGAGGGCAATAGTTGAGTGTATTTTAATGCGTTTTGCAAATGTTGGTCTGCAATGCTGATTAAATGTTCTAAGCCTAAATGAAAATGTTCGTCATTTGTTTCCGGTGTCAGGTTATTTAGATCAAAGCCTGTTTCAGTAAATATATCCTGGGGTAGCCAGCACACATCTCTTTTTGCGTCGTCCCAGATATCTTTGAGGATGTTGGTCATCTGTAAGCCCTGACCAAAGGAAACAGATAATTTTATTAATTCATCCTTATGTACATTAATATCAGACGAATAGTGGCAGAAAAGTTTAGCCAGCATTTCTCCGACACAACCTGCGACGTAATAACAATAGCTATCCATGTCGGCCATAGTTTTAACGCCAGCATGCAAATCCAGTGCTTGAAATATAGGCATGCCTTTGGCCATGGTTTCAACGCAACCGTATAGAGCGTTAACTTGCTCTGTATCGAAAGTATGCGTTATCTCTATAACCCTTGGCGTTAAATGTATCAGGCAGTGTTCGGCTGGAATAGTTTGCTCTGAAAGTAACGGGGCTAATTCAGAGGCAAAAGATTCTGCATTTTTTCCTGTTTTAACGACATCTATAAAAGCTGTGCAGAAATATTTTTTTTGGTCAGCATTGAGAGAGACTTCATCTTCGATTGTATCCACTATTCGGCATAACAGGTATGCATTGGCAACTGCTGGATAAAGTTGACCCGGTAGTTGAGGGATAGTCAATGCAAACGTGCGTGATACGCCTTCAAGTAAAATAGCTTGTAACTCATCATTAGGAAGATTGATGAGAGACTTTGGGTTATCTATGGATGTTTTAGATCCGTTCATATAATGTTGACGAGTGCGTAATAGGTTGTAAGGGTTAATAATAGACGGTTTGTTGGCATTTTGCAAAAAAATGTTGTTTTAAGTGCAAAGCTTGTCTTGTCTAATGAATTAAACGATTCAGTGAAGATTGTTTATCTTTATTATTATATTTCTTAATAAATATTAATGAGTTATATCTTGCTTTAAATGCTGTGGTAATTGTGAGGCTTTGTTGTATTTGTGTTGTTATAAAAGTAAATTTGTGTCAAATTAATGGAAAGTGTTGTTTTTTTGTGTAGATTAAGGTGGTTTCTGTTTGAAAAAGATAGTATTCTAGTCAGTAATTATAAGCCATTGTTTTTTTAAATGCATTCTTGAAACCCTGTTTTTTAGTGATGTTATTTGAATATTGTTGTTAATTAACAATGAGATGGTTTGGTATTTTTATTTTTATGAATTTTTTGGAGTAGCCAAATGAGTGTTCCTTTACGTCAGCAGTTGGCAGTGGGTAGTTATTTAATTAAACAAAAGCTGAAAGGGATTAAAAAATACCCTCTTGTTCTTATGTTAGAGCCATTATATCGCTGTAACCTAGCTTGTGCTGGTTGTGGGAAGATTGATCATCCTGATGACATTTTAGATAAAAGGTTGTCTGTTAAAGAATGCCTGGATGCTGTTGATGAATGTGGTGCGCCTATGGTTTCAATTCCGGGTGGAGAACCATTGATTCATAAGGAAATGCCTGAAATAGTGAAGGGTATTGTAGACAGAAAGAAATTTGTTTATTTATGTACTAATGCTCTGCTATTAAAAAAGAAAATTAAAGACTATGAGCCTTCGCCTTATCTAACATTTTCTATTCATCTGGATGGAAACAAAGAAAGGCATGATAATTCAGTTTGCCAGGATGGTGTTTTTGATATTGCCGTTGAAGCAATCAAGCTGGCACTGGATAAAGGTTTTAGGGTTACGGTTAATTGCACTTTATTTCAGGGTGAAAAATCGGAAGAAGTGGCTGATTTTTTAGACTTTGTTACTGATTTAGGTGTTGAAGGGATTACAATTGCACCAGGTTTTAGCTATGAACATGCGCCTAATCAAGACGTTTTCATTAAAGGTAAAGACGTTAAGGATTTATTTAGAGGTATTTTTTCTCTAGGAAAAAATCGCAAATGGAAGTTGAATCACTCTTCTTTATACCTGGATTTTCTTGCTGGAAACCAAGCATACGAGTGTACACCATGGGGAAACCCAACACTTAGTGTTTTTGGATGGCAGAAGCCTTGTTATTTGTTGGCAGATGAAGGTTATGTTGATACATTTCAAGAGTTATTAGAGACAACGCCATGGGAAAAGTATGGCAATGTAAATAACCCTAAATGTGCTAACTGTATGGCTCATTGTGGATATGAGGCGACAGCAGTTGAGGATATGCTAGCTAACCCTCTTAAAGGGATGATGGTTTCATTGAAAGGACCAAAAACAGTAGGGGATATGGTGGAAGTTGCTGCACCGCAGTATGCTGAACTAGATGAAGCGGCAACAACATTATCTGAGATTCCTGTTAAAGTAGAGTCTTAATTGAACGTAATAAAAATAGATTTTGAGTTTAATTTTTTATGATTGTTAGCCGTAGTTGGTGCTTGTTTTGGGGGAACTTATTTTGATTATGCTAAAAACTATTAGACTGGGTGTAGGATTTTTTATTATCTTTGTTAGTCTTAATTGTTCATATGTAGCCGCAGAAGGTGAGGTTGAAACAAGTTTAGCAGCACCAATATCTGACAATTTATCCGGAGCAAAAGATATAGTTGTTATTTTTCAGGATGAACTGTTGAATGTGATGAAGCAGGGAAAAGCGTTGAGCTTTCAAGATCGTTACAAGCAATTGGAAGCTGCAATTATAAAAAGTCATGATTTAACAAAAATTGCTAGAATTGTTGTGGGTAAAGAATGGAAAAAATTATCAGATGTGCAGAAAATATCATTGGTTGATGTTTTTAGCCAGTTAAGTATTTCTGCATATGCGCATAATTTTAAAGAGTTTTCTGATGAATCTTTCCAGTATATATCTGAAGATGAAACCGCTAGAGGGGGAGTAATCGTCCACACGCTTTTTGTTCTTCCTAATGATAAAGATGTTAAATTTGATTATATGCTGAAAAAAAAGGCAGATAGTTGGCGGATAATTAATATTATTGCCAATGGAGTCAGTGATTTAGCGTTAAAAAGGTCGGAATATACCAGTGTTTTAAAACGCGAAGGGTTTGATTCTTTAATTGCAAAAATCAAAGAAAAAATTGATAATTACGCGAAACAATAGATTTAGGGTTCATTCATATGCTAATTTTTTCGGAAAATAAAGATTATTCGACTTTATTTATTACTGTTCTTGTTTCCCTGTCACTATTTCTAGGTGGTTGTGCTAGCACAGAAGTGATCGAGGGTGAGGCCGAAGCTGTTGAAATTGAAGTTACGGAAACAGATCCGTATGAAGATTTCAACCGAGTTATGTTCGGTTTTAATGAGGGTATGGATGATTATATTGCCGCACCAATTTCTGATGCTTACTTATGGGTAACACCACAATTTTTACAGACTGGAGTGGCAAATTTCTTTAATAATCTTAAAGAAATTAATGTGGTTCTCAATGATGTGATGCAGGGGAAAATAGCTCAGGGAGCAGAAGATACTGGACGCTTTGCGGTTAACTCTACCATTGGTTTATTAGGTTTGTTTGATGTTGCTACAGAGCTGGGATTGGAAAAGCATGATGAGGATTTTGCTCAAACATTGGCCGTTTGGGGTGTTCCACAAGGGCCTTATTTAGTTTTACCTGTTCTCGGACCGTCAACGTCTAGAGGTGTGCCTGGTGCTGTTTTTGATACTGCAGCAAACCCTGCAACTTATGTTGGGTTTCCTGTTCAGTTGGTTCAAATGTTGAATAGTAGAGCTAATGCCGAGGGAGCATTGCAATTTATTGATGAGGCAGCATTGGACCCTTATGTTTTTACAAGAGAATCTTTTTTGCAGTATAGAAAATTCTTGATAACTGATGGTGAGTCTGAAATTGCTGATGATACTCTAGATTTTGAAGATGAGTTTTATGATGAAGATGAGTTAATTGGTGATCTTGAGTTTAGCAACGCTAGTGAACTTTCGACTGATGTTCCCCCCGTTGCAAAAACTAATGTTGATGATCAGCTGGACAATACTGTTAGTTATCCGCAAGAGCCGAATGCTGAGATAAAAGATGTTGAACAGGTTTCTGAGTCGTTTGATAGTACAGCCATCTCGGTCGAAGAAGCTATTAATGTGGATCAATAATAACAACAGTAATACTGCTAAAGCCGCACGGAAGCGGCTAATTGCAAATATCTTAATAACAGGGACTGTTAATAATGTAACAAGGAATGTACTTCATACCCCTCTAGTTTTTCTTTCCCCTTTAAAAAGTCTAATTCAACCACAAATGCGCAGGCTTCGACTGTAGCACCTAGTTTTTCGATCAATTCACAACTTGCTTTTGCAGTACCTCCAGTCGCTAATAAATCATCAATAAGCAAAACCCTATCGTTTTTATCAACTGAGTCAATATGTGCTTCTAATGTTGCAGAGCCATATTCAAGGTCATAAGAAACGCTTTGTACGTCATAAGGTAGTTTTCCTGGTTTTCTGAGAGGAATAAAAGGAAGGCCGAGTTCCCATGCGACAAGTGAGCCAAAAATAAATCCTCTGGCTTCCATGCCAGCAACAGCCGTAAAACGATTTTTTCCTAAAAAAGGATGGATTAATTGGTGAACAGTAAGGCGTAATGTAGCAGGATCTTTAACTAATGGGGTGATATCTTTGAAAATGATACCAGGTTTAGGAAAGTCAGGAATATCGCGAATTTTATCTCTTAATCTATCCATTTTTTTATCTATATCAGTTGGTATTAAAGTGGTTCCTAAGGCAGGTTTGGCTTTAAGGAATACGGTGGTTAATGACCACCCTGTGGATTTTTAATTAAGCGGCAAAACTTTCAATACTATCAATAATTCCCGGAGTATCCAGACCACATTGAGACAGTAGCTCTTCTCTAGTGCCTTGTTCAATAAATTCATCGGGTAAGCCCAAGTTCAATACAGGCATCAGAATCTGTTGTGCCTGAAGAAAACTATTAATAGCACTACCAGCGCCCCCAGCAATTACATTTTCCTCTACAGTGACCAATACATCGTGAGTCTTGGCCATTTCCAGTACAATCGCTTCATCGATAGGTTTAACAAAACGCATGTTAATGACAGTGGCTCCCAGTTGTTTACCTGCTGCAAGGGCCGGTGTGACCATACTACCCCAGGCCAGAATTGCAAGTCGTCCGCCTTGATGGCGAATTTCCGCTTTGCCGATTTCCAGTTTTGTTAGATCACCTGATACCACTGTTCCAGGTCCTTTTCCTCTGGGGTAGCGTACCGCAGCAGGCCCCTTAAAGTGATACCCGGTTGTTAACATTTGTCGACATTCATTCTCATCAGCAGGTGCCATGATTAACATATTGGGTATACACGATAAATAACTATAATCAAAGCTGCCCGCATGGGTAGGGCCATCAGGTCCCACTAATCCTGATCGGTCCAAAGCAAATAAAACATCCAGGTTTTGAATCGCTACATCATGAACTAATTGATCATAGGCGCGCTGTAAAAAAGTAGAATAAATGGCTACGACTGGTTTTGCACCTTGGCAAGCCTGTCCTGCCGCTAAAGTGACTGCATGTTGCTCGGCAATGGCGACATCAAAATAGCGATTGGGAAAGCGTTCAGAAAAGGCAACCAAGCCTGAGCCTTCACGCATTGCCGGGGTAATGCCCAATAACCGCTCATCTTGCTCAGCCATATCACATAACCAGCTACCAAAAACCTGAGTATAGGTAGGATGTGGAGAGGGAGCAGACTTGGGTAAAGAGTCTTTCGTTGGGTCAAAAGCAGGGACACCATGATAGGCCAAAGGATCGTTTTCTGCCGGTGCATAGCCTTTACCTTTCTTAGTGACGATATGTAAAAATACCGGGCCAGACAGGTCTTTAATATTATTTAAAGTATCCACCAGCATATCCACATCATGACCATCAATAGGTCCGATATAATTAAAGCCCAACTCTTCAAATAAAGTGCCCGGAACAATCATGCCTTTTACATGTTCTTCGGTTTTTCGAGCTAAATCCCAAACAGTCGGCATCCTACTCAATACTTTTTTACTTTCTTCACGCACAGAGGAATAAAATTTACTGGAAATAACTCGAGTAAAATAATTATTCATAGCTCCCACAGGTGGCGAGATAGACATATCATTATCATTTAATATGACTAACAGGTTAGCATCAATAGCTCCCGCATGATTCATGGCTTCAAAAGCCATACCGCCGGTAATACTGCCATCGCCAATAATGGCTACCATGCGTTTCTTTTCGCCACGTAACTGAGAAGCAATAGCCATTCCCAGTGCTGCACTGATAGAAGTACTGGAATGACCTACCCCAAAGGCATCGTATTCGCTTTCTTGTCGATTAGGGAAGGCACAGATTCCATCTTTAGTACGGATGGTCGGCATTTGTTCTTTACGTCCGGTTAAAATTTTATGTGGATAAGCTTGATGACCTACATCCCAGACTAATTGATCTTCAGGGGTGTTGAATACGAAATGCAAAGCCACTGTGAGTTCGACTGTACCGAGGCCTGCCGAAAAATGACCGCCGGATAAGCTGACAGTGTGGGTTAAGTA
>JBJPGG010000132.1:0-4750 GCA_048595505.1 Methylococcaceae bacterium | reverse complement strand
GATTAATTGTTTTTAAATAAAGCCAGTTTTTGGCCGTAGTACATACTCATTGCGATCAAAGCACTCATCATAACCAGGGAGAATATGAACGGCGGCTTATGTAATAATAAGATGACTAAATCAGCGACATAAAGACTGGTTAAAAACGGTTGGTCAATCAAAGCGTTAATGATTTTTTTGAACATAAATCCCCCTAGGCAGTGGCACTAAATTACAATTATTATTTGAAATTGATTTTGAAAAGTCAAATTTCTAATAATTCTGATCGGTGATTCTACTATAATTAAAGTAGCTTTTGTAAAAAAAAGCTGTTGGGATAGGCTGGGATGGAATAAGGCTAAGTGATATGATAATAATTATAACTAAAGATAAAGGGAATAAAGATCATTTTAAAAATTTTCAAAAAAATATTTAATTCGGTTGATAGTGCTGATGTGAAACCCTTGGTTACAGAAAACAGGAAGAGTGATCAGGTTAGGGTTTATTCTCGATCAGAGCATAATATTTCACGCTCGCAAATTAGTGAAAATGCTTTGAAGGTTTTATATAGATTAAACAACTCGGGATATGACGCTTATCTGGTGGGCGGTTGTGTCCGTGATCTATTGCTGGGATGTGAGCCTAAGGATTTTGATGTGGCTACCGATGCGAGCCCTGAAGAAGTGCGAAAAGTTTTTCGAAATTGCCGCTTGATTGGTCGGCGTTTTCGTTTAGCGCATATTTATTTTGGTCGGGAAATTATTGAAGTTGCAACTTTTCGGAGCTCAGAAAATGGAAATGATGATGAGCAAAGAGTACATGAAGATGGGCGTTTATTGCGGGATAATGTATTCGGTAGCATAGAAGAAGATGTTTTGCGTCGAGACTTTACCGTCAATGCTTTATATTATAATGTTCGTGATTTTTCAGTTTCGGACTATATCGGAGGCATGGAAGATCATTCAGCCGGAGTTTTGAAATTAATCGGTGACCCGGTAACTCGATATAAGGAAGACCCGGTAAGAATGCTTCGGGCAGTCAGGTTCGCGGTTAAATTGGGGTTTTCTTTGGATGCTTCCTGCGAAAAACCTTTGTATGAATTAGCCCCTTTATTGGGAGCTATTCCTGCGGCCCGTTTATATGATGAAGCATTAAAGCTGTTTTTGTCGGGTAAAGGTTTGCAAACTTTTGAAATGCTCAGGCATTATGGTTTGTTTTCTATGTTGTTTCCTCAGGCTAACCAGTCCCTTGAAATTGAAGATCATGACTTTCCAAGGGTATTTATTGCAAAGGCTTTGGCAAATTCAGATCAGCGTATCGCTGACAATAAAAGCGTAACCCCCTACTTTTTATTATCTGTTTTTTTGTGGGAGTCTGTACAAAGTTTAGCTAAAGATAAAGTGAGTCAGGGCGATGATGAGAGTGTGGCATACCAAAATGCAGCCAGTGAAGTTATATCATTGCAGGTGAAAAGTATATCTCTCCCTAAACGTATCACCCAGTCAATGCGCGAAGTATGGGTTTTGCAATTGCGATTTAGCAGACGTATAGGCGTTAAGCCATACCGTTTATTATCGCACACAAGATTTCGAGCGGCTTATGATTTTTTATTATTGCGCTCTGAAACAGGGGGGGCAGAGAAGGAATTGGCTGAATGGTGGACAAAGTTTCAAGATGCCACTGAAGCGGAACAAAAGAAAATGACTCGTCCTCGTAAAAAGAGTAAAAAGAAGAAAGCACCCGCAAAGAAAGTGAATTCAACAAACAACAGTACAGATGATTGAAGTCTATATAGGGCTGGGTAGTAACCTTGAGAATCCAGCTGAACAAGTTAAGCAGGCTCGATTATCTATAGCGCATCATGGACTTCTCACTGAAGTCGCTTTTTCCAGTTTATATGCCAGTCCTCCAATGGGACCACAGGATCAACCAGATTATGTGAATGCTGTGATGTGTGTAAATACTGAATTGCCAGCAATTGAGTTGTTGAGAGTGTTGCAGAAAATTGAACATGATTTTGGCCGGGTTAGAAAAGGTGAACGTTGGGGAGCTAGAACTCTAGATCTTGATCTGTTGTTATATGGTGATCAACAAATTGAACATCCTGATTTGTTAGTGCCGCATATTGGCTTGACTGAAAGAGCATTTGTTTTGTATCCATTACAGGAAATAGCACCCGGAGCGTTAGTTGTGCCGGGTAAAGGAGCAATCAAGCATTTGCTTTCCTTATGCCCTTTAAATGGATTGGAGAAATTAGACTAATGTCGGCATACCTCAATGCCCCAGCAGGCAAAGCGCTTTCTATACTTGATTTATTTGCAATGAAGCAGGCAAGTGAAAAAATATCTTGCTTGACGGCCTATGATGCCAGCTTTAGCAAGATAATAGATCAGGCTGGCATAGATGTTATGTTGGTCGGAGATTCGTTAGGCATGGTTGTTCAAGGTAAAAAAACGACAGTACCGGTGACGATTGATGAAATGGTTTACCATACTCAGTGCGTAGTTAATGCTAAGCACCGTGCTTTTGTTATTGCTGATATGCCTTTCCTCAGTTACACCTCTATTGATAAGGCGCTGAGTAATGCGGCTAAATTGATGCAGTTAGCTGGAGCTCAAATGGTAAAAATGGAAGGTGGGCATGTTGAAATTATTAAGTCGTTAGTCGATTTTGGTGTACCGGTATGTGCTCATTTGGGGTTATTGCCGCAATCGATAAATCAATTAGGTACCTACAAAGTACAGGGAAAAAGTCTGCAAGATGCAGAAAAAATAATTGAAGATGCTAAAAGGGTTGAGCAAGCAGGTGCTAGTTTATTGGTGCTGGAGTGTATTCCTGCTGAATTGGCTACTAAGATTACTAAAAATTTGAAAATCCCAGTTATTGGTATTGGTGCAGGAGTGGAGTGTGATGGTCAAGTACTGGTGTTGTATGACATGCTGGGGATCAGTGTAGGAAAACGTCCAAAATTCTGTAAAAACTTTATGGAAGCAGCGGGAGATATTGTTAGTGCTATTCAGCAGTTTCAGATAGCGGTGAAGCAGCAGGAGTTTCCTGGGCCAGAACAGAGTTATTGAGGCTTATGCAAAAAGTAACGACAGTTAAAGCATTGCGACAAGTGATTCAACAATGGCGTTCTCAAGGGGATCGCATTGCATTTGTTCCTACTATGGGTAATTTACATGCAGGGCATATTAAATTAGTTTCAGAGGCAAAAACAACATCAGATAGAGTTGTTGTCAGCATTTTTGTTAACCCCACTCAGTTTGGTGAGGGGGAAGATTTTGGCAGTTACCCTAGAACAGCAGTTGAAGATGAAGCAAAATTGACCGCTGCAGCCACTGATTTATTGTTTTTGCCAACAGTGGATGAAATGTACCCTGGAAATTCAAACACAGTTGTTTCGGTTGTTGAGTTATCAACATATCATTGTGGTGCAACTCGAGCAGGACATTTTGATGGGGTGGCTACCATTGTTACCAAGTTGTTTAATATGGTGCAGCCAGATGTTGCAGCTTTTGGAGAAAAGGATTTTCAGCAACTGGTTTTAATACGCACTATGGTTCAAGACTTGAATATTCCTGTACAGGTTTTTGGTGTTGCAACAGAAAGAGAAACTGATGGCCTAGCCATGAGTTCACGAAATGGTTATTTAACTAAACAACAGCGGTTAATTGCGCCAGAGCTATATAAAGCATTATGTAAGGCGCGGGAAGCTGTTTTGTCTAACAAGCTGAGTTTGCGAGCTATTGAACAACGGCAACAAAATCATTTGCAGGCTTTAGGTTTTGACGTTGATTATTTTTCAATTTGTAGAAGTAATGACTTACAGCAAGCGCAGCGGCATGATAATGAAGTGGTGATACTGGCAGCAGCAAAACTGGGTAAGCCAAGATTAATAGATAATGTCTGTCTAAGCAACGTGCATGAAATAACTTCGACAGTTCGCTAGTCTTGTTATCCGTCTTCCACGTTGCATAAACAGATAATTGGGCTCCCTAGGCTAACTAACGCAGGTATGCTCTAAATTCAGAAAAAAACAAAAAAGCACAGCAAAAGTGTTGTCCAATTCGCTATGGGAGGTTTATTTTTGTAAAAAATACAAATGAGAATCATTGCTATCTAAGGTTTTGTGAAGCCAAGTTTTTTGCAAGAGGCTCTGATGTTCATCTATTTTATCATTTCATCCGTAAAATGCCCCGAACTAAAGACTGCATATCCAATTTTCCCAAACTGTTTACCCAATACACTTTTCCTAATTGTAGAAACTCATCTTGTAACTTTCTTGATGAACGTCCTTTAAACCAATTGACCATATCACTTGCCGAATGCTTCTGTGGATAGGATATATAGAGTTGAACAGGATCTTTACTCACAATTCTACTTAATTATCATTATGTCTTTCTGATCACAAATTTGACGGATAACTTCGCTTGATCGCTCTCCAATTTTTTTTGTTAATACCTCATACCTATGCTTCGTAATTCATATCAAATGAATCTTCAAGTTATGTATCGTATGCGATGACTTACTATAGGACCTCATGAGTGAGAGTGTACTAAAAGTGACGTTACAATGCAGCTTTTATCATACCTTAATAATAGCCTTCACGAGTAGAACAGAGTCAGAATCGCTCTATTTATTTCTACCGCTGTTTTCCACCTTCAAGAAAAGGTGTTTTCTTTACAAGACAACATGAGTCAGGTATATTGAAAATAGACCAAGAATGACATATAAGCCCAGCAAAAAGTTTAAGGACTAACTCCCATGG
>JBJPGG010000131.1:0-1564 GCA_048595505.1 Methylococcaceae bacterium | reverse complement strand
CCGTCTATATACCGGAGCTTGAAATATGCACAAGCTCTGTGTAGATACTCTCTTAAAACGCAAGTGTTAAATTGGAAAATATCAATATTCCCTTTTCAAATGGGGGCCAGCCCCCAAACCCCCGAGGTATTTAAACAAGGGTAATGTTATACTCTACTGCGGCACAGGCTGAGGAGCCGATGACCGTCAAGGGTAATGGGCGGCACACTGCCGCCTGTTACATTATTCCCTGTTATCTATATGTTTAGGGGGTGTTTATTAAACCCTAACCCTCAGGACTTGGCTTCGGCAGGAAACTTATAAAAACGTTCCCCATCAAATTTTTTATTCGTTTTTAACATGCCGTGGATAGCGTGTAAAAGTTTACGCATAACAGCACAGATAGCTTGCATTTTTTTCAATCCGTTATCATTAATCATATGAGCGTAGTAGCCTTTAATATTAGGTTCATAGCGTGTTGCAACCAATGCAGGCATATAGAGAGCCTGACGAATATATTTATTGCCTGCTTTGCTAATACGCGGTTTTTTCAATACACTACTGCCCGATTCATAGGCTCTCGGATCCAGTCCAGCAAAAGCAACCCATTGTTTTGCACTTAATTCTTTTGGCAAAACCAGCAACTCAGCCAGTATTTGGATGGCACTGGCTTCTGCAATACCTTTTATGCTAATAATTAAGGCAAAAGCCTCAGCCAAACCCTCGTGTTCGTGGATAACGTCAAGCGCACTGCCTGTTAGGGATGCAATTTGTTTTTCCAATATGTTTATAAGCTCTTGAGTCTGCTCTATCACTATGGCAGGTGTTTCCTCGGTTGCCAATAATGCGTGTAGCTGATTTTTAGTTTGAGCTTTTAATTTTTTCAGCGCCGATATCCTTCGAGCAATTCCCCTTAAAATAATATTTTCATCGGCTGGGCGTTCCCATGCTTCAAAAGGCATTCTTTCACAAAAAATGGCTAAGACTTCTGCATCAACTGCATCTGTTTTACTTCGTTTCAATAATGCCTTGGCAAAGTTACGTGAAGCTCTTGGGTTAATCACCATCACCTCAATGTTTTCAGTACGACTAAGAGTAACAGCCAGGTCAAAATGGTAAATTCCCGTTGCTTCAAGACAAACTCGTACCCCCCCTTTTAGTTTTGATAATAAGGCAATGATGGCTAAATGTCCTGAAGTCGTATTTTTAAAGGTTTTAGCTTTACGAACCTTACCCATGACACTAATCACGATAACAACTTCCTTACTACTCACATCAATTCCTACAACATTCATTGTTTTATCTCTTAATTAATATTTGTTATGATGATGACTGGTTTCCCAACCCTGACACTTCACCTACCGTCCTTGTGAATGCAGACTCAGAAGCTAAGCTTACAGGTCTAAGATACTCCACGGCATGGATGACGAGGGTGGGGAGCCAATCTACGTACAAGCTCAAGGCTTAAGGTTGTGCCGGCTTCCCCAGAAATCAGTTATCACTATATACAAATTTTGTTAAATAATCTTATGTTTTAAAGAGATGTTTAATATACAAGGTTGTGGGTGAGGTACGAACCCCAACA
>JBJPGG010000130.1:0-3836 GCA_048595505.1 Methylococcaceae bacterium | reverse complement strand
CCTCACGGTTATAGCGAATAAACATTTAAAAAGTAAGGACATAAAAATGACTCAGAAAATCACAAAGGCTGTTTTCCCTGTTGCGGGTTTAGGCACGCGCTTTCTCCCTGCGACAAAAGCAAGCCCAAAAGAAATGTTACCTATTGTTGACAAACCATTAATTCAATATGCAGTTGAGGAAGCAGTTGCTGCCGGTATTGATACTATGGTTTTTGTTACAGGTCGAAATAAGGCTTCAATTCCAAATCACTTTGATAAAGCCTATGAACTGGAATGTGAATTAGAAAACAAAGGGAAACAAGAATCTCTGGACTTATTGCACAGTATAATCCCCCCTCATGTCTCCTGTGTTTTTATCCGTCAATCTGAAGCATTGGGTTTAGGACATGCTGTACTTTGTGCAAAACCAGTAGTAGGTGATGAGCCTTTTGCTGTTATCCTTGCTGATGATTTGATTGAAGATAACGACCGTGGTTGTATCTCTCAAATGGTTAATCTTTTTACAGAAAAACAATGTTCCATTTTAGGCGTAGAAAAAGTTGACCCATCTGAAACAGATAAATATGGGGTTGTTAAAACCAGTCAACAATCGGGTCCTTCGGCTAAAATTGATATTATAGTTGAAAAACCCAAACCAGAAGATGCACCGTCTAACCTTGCGGTAGTAGGACGCTATATTTTAACACCAGCAATTTTTGAAAAAATCGAGAAAACAACGACAGGCGCAGGTGGAGAAATCCAATTGACTGATGCCATTGCTGATTTATTAGCTGATGAGACTGTATTAGCTTATGAATTTGAAGGTACACGTTACGATTGCGGATCTAAACTGGGGTTTTTAATTGCAACAGTTGAGCATGGACTACTGCATGAAGAACTTAGAGATGATTTTCTTACCTATTTAAAAGACTTATCCACTAAATATCCTAGTTAAAAGTATTTATACATCTCACAGACTCGGTTTTTGATTCTAAAGTAAAAACCTTATGACCTATTTTTCTCTCGTTCCTACGCTGTGCGTGGGAATGCATAGGGAGACGCTCCAGCGTCTCGGAAGCTGGAGCGTCCAGAAATGGATTACCACGCACAGCGTGGGAACCAGAGAAATATTGAAATTCGAGAGTTTTTACAAACTCTTTTCATCTTGGTTAATGCTTATTCTGGATAAAATATAGTTTTCGTTCTAAAATAGCGGGTTTAGTATTCAATGTTTAGCGTGTATATCATAGCTACGGACAACCTTGTAAATGACAGATTATAAATTAACCCACCTGAAACAGCTTGAAGCTGAAAGTATACATATAATTCGTGAAGTAGCCGCCGAATTTGATAACCCGGTAATGTTGTACTCCGTGGGTAAAGATTCCGCTGTCATGTTGCATTTAACCATGAAAGCTTTTTATCCAGGAAAACCACCCTTCCCGATGATGCATGTTGACACCACCTGGAAATTTAAGGAAATGATTGAATTCAGGGATAAGTTGATCAGTGATTTAGGCCTGGATATCATCGTACATACCAATCAAGAAGGCGTTGACCAAGGCATTGGTCCTTTTACCCATGGTAGTAAAAAACATACGGATGTGATGAAAACTGATGGTTTAAAACAAGCCTTAAATAAACATAAATTCGATGCCGCCTTTGGTGGGGCTCGAAGAGACGAAGAAAAATCACGTGCCAAAGAACGGGTTTATTCTTTTCGTGACAAAAACCACCGCTGGGATCCAAAAAACCAACGCCCTGAACTATGGAATATTTACAACGGTAAACTGGATAAAGGCGAAAGCATCCGCGTATTCCCTTTATCTAACTGGACTGAGCTCGACATCTGGCAATACATACATTTAGAAAGCATCCCTATTGTGCCACTTTATTTTGCCAAAGAACGCCCTGTAGTCAATAAAGACGGCATGTTAATCATGGTCGATGACGATCGTATGCCAATAGGCCCTGACGACAAAGTAGAAATGAAAATGGTTCGCTTCAGAACCCTAGGTTGCTATCCATTAACCGGCGCCGTTGAATCAACCGCGACTACACTACCTGAGATTATCCAGGAAATGTTATTGACAACCACCTCTGAACGTCAAGGACGCTTGATTGACCACGATCAATCCGGTTCTATGGAACAGAAAAAACGTGAGGGGTATTTTTAAGAGCAGACTAAAGACACAAGGCGAAAGGCTCAAGACATGCGGTTTGAAGATTTAGATGTTTGGAAAAGATCATCGCGACTTTGTGTTGAAGTATATAAAGAGCTTAATCACTGTAGAGACTTTGGTTTTAAAGATCAGATAACTCGATCTAGCCTATCAGTTCCAAGCAACATTGCAGAAGGACTTGAAAGAGGTACAGATAAAGATGGTAACAAGTTTCTTTACTATGCCAAAGGTTCTTGTGGCGAACTCAGAACTCAAATATATATAGGCATTGAGATTGGTTATATAGAGAAAAAAACAGGCCTTCAATGGAAAAATGAAGTAGAGCAGTTATCAAAAATGCTATCTGCCCTCATTAAATCAAGAAGCTCTTAACCTTTCGTCTTTAGCCTTTCGTCTTTAGCCTAAAATTTTTAAAGGAAAAATTTTCCCAATGTCCCACCAATCAGATTTAATTAGTACAGATATTGATGCTTATTTAGCACAGCATGAGCACAAAGAGCTTATGCGTTTTTTAACCTGCGGAAATGTAGATGATGGTAAAAGTACCTTAATTGGACGCTTATTACATGATTCAAAAATGATCTATGAAGATCAATTAGCCGCAGTTCAAGCTGATAGCGTAAAGTCCGGTACCACGGGTACTGGAAAAATCGATCTTGCTCTATTAGTTGATGGCCTGCAAGCAGAAAGAGAACAAGGTATTACCATTGATGTGGCTTACCGGTATTTTTCCACTTCCACTCGTAAATTCATTATTGCCGATACCCCAGGGCATGAACAATATACCCGCAATATGGCAACCGGGGCATCTACCTGTGATTTAGCTGTTATCCTGATTGATGCTCGTTATGGTGTGCAGACTCAAACTAAACGTCATAGTTTTATTGCTTCCTTATTAGGCATTAAACATATTATTGTCGCTGTAAATAAAATGGACTTGGTTGACTATAGTGAAGAAACCTATAACAAGATCAAACAGGACTATATTGATTTCACTTCATCACTAAACATGGGTGACATACACTTTATCCCCATGTCAGCACTGGATGGTGACAATGTAGTTAATGCTAGTACAAATATGCCCTGGTACACCGGCAAAGCAATGATGGAAACCTTAAATACTATCGAAATTTCAAGTGAAAAGAATTTTGATGATGCTCGGTTTCCAGTTCAATATGTAAACCGCCCTAACCTCGATTTTCGTGGCTTTTGCGGCACTATTGCTTCAGGTGTTTTCCATAAAGGCGATTCAATTACTGTATTGCCTTCAGGAAATACCAGCAAAATAAAATCCATTGTTACTTTTGATGGTGATATAGAAGAAGCATTTGCTCCCATGTCTATAACCTTGACCATGGAAGATGAAATAGATATCAGCCGTGGCGACATGATTATTGGCAAAGGCACAACAGCTGCATTAGTCGCTGACAAATTTAATGCAACCATCGTCTGGATGGATGAGAAAACCATGACACCTGGCCGCCAATATGTGATCAAACTGGCAACCCGCAGTGTGTCCGGATCTATTTCATCTATTAATTATAGAATTGATGTCAACACCCTGGATCATCATGATACCAATGAATTGAAACTCAATGAAATAGCCTCTTGTACCGTTTCAGTTAATGCGCCCGTTGTATTTGACCCCTACAATCAAAATAAAGGCACCGGTGC
>JBJPGG010000129.1:0-6935 GCA_048595505.1 Methylococcaceae bacterium | reverse complement strand
ATTTCCTGAAGATTCAATTTAAAGTTTCTCGAGACACAAAATTTCAGAATAAAGTGTATCTGGAAAAGAGGGTTATGTCCAGTAATTTATTTATACTGTTGTTTTATAACTGTATTTAATATTAAACGGTTTCGCCGTGTCTTCACAATCTTTAAAATGACTATTTACTTTAAGGGTGTTATCTTAAGGTTATATAAATAAAATGTATCTATTATTTGCTATGGCTACAAACGAAGATTTTTATTCCAAGCTTAAACCTTTTGATCAATTTGAAGGTATTTGCGATCTCAGTAACTACACCAAGCTGCCTCAAGACTGGGCTGTAGTTATTAGCGATATCAAGGGTTCTACAAGCGCAATTCAAGATGGAAAATATCGGCAGGTCAATGCAATAGGAGTTGCCTCAATTGTTGCAGTTCTTAATGCAGTAAAACCCTTGCCAATTCCCTTTGTTTTTGGCGGAGATGGCGCTACATTTTGTATTCCCAACCGTTACATTAATGATGTGAAAAAAGCTTTAGTTGCGACAAAATTAATGGCTGAGAAACAATTTTCCTTATCACTTAGATGGGGAATTGTACCCTGTCCCATTATCCATCAGTCAAAACATCAGGTTTTAATTGCTAAACATCATGTCTCCAAGGGCTATTATCAAACAGCCTTTACCGGCAAAGGCCTTATTTATGCCGAAGATCTGGTAAAAAATGATCGACAAGGTCTCTATAGTATAATTCCCAATAATTTACCAGCAGATGCTGATTTCACCGGTTTTGAATGCCGCTGGAAAGATATACCTAGCCTTCATGATGAAACAATTTCACTACTGGTGATGAGCATTGCTAATACAACTGAGCAAAGTAATTCTGTTTACTTGAACGTAATGGAGACCATTCAACAAGTTTATGGCAATGTGGAAAGCCATAGGCCCGTGCAAAAAGAAACCCTGGAGTTAACAACACAAACGCAGGATTTGACTGATGAAATAACTATTCGAACAACATCCCACTCTAAACTGGAAAGAATACTCTATGCCTGGTTATTGCCCTGGAAAGTTCGCTTAGGACGTTACTGGATGAATACTAACAAACAGGCTATTAATACTGACTGGGGGGAATATAAAGAGACCCTGGTGACTCATACTGACTTTCGTAAATTTGATGATAACCTACGCATGGTTATTAGCGGAAATGCCGATCAAAGAATTAAGCTTAAACACTATCTAGAAAAACAATATCAAAATGGTTTGTTAGTCTATGGCATCCATGTCTCTAATAGAGCATTAATGACCTGTGTTATTTCAGATTACAACTTAAATCACATACACTTTGTTGATGGTGCCGATGGCGGCTACGCAATGGCTGCAAAAACCATGAAACAACAATTAAATACGGCTAAAAATTCACCCTGAATAGTTATTTAGTAAGCAAAACCGGAACTATAGTCACTAGCAATAAAGTTGTCCCCATAGTCACCAGAGGTAACAGAATTTTTTCATGTCGATACCAGAAATTATCACCTTCTAGATCAGCTTTTCTCGTTTCCTCATGTCCCACCATCTGCCGAGTCAACAAATGATTAAGTGCCACTGGCGGAGTAAGGTAACCCAACTCAAAAGCAACCAAAGTAATCATCCAGAAATGTACTGGGTTGATCCCATTATTATAGGCAATTTGCGCAACTGTACCTGATACCAGCACAACCGCCCCAAAAGGATCCATAACCATACCGATACCGACCAGCACTACAATTAAAAAACTCAATGTTACCCAGGTAGACGAAAATGTATCAGGTATGCTATCAAGTAATCCAGATCGTTCAATCACACCGCCCAATACAAAAGAGAGCCCCATTAATAATAACAATGCCCCTATGTGTATACTTGATTCTGATGTCGCCATTCTTATGGTATATTCAAATTTATGAGCATCTTTTTCCGGTGATGCAACAAGCACCATTCGAACAAATACTTTTTCATAGATAATTAACCCAAGAATAATTACCGGCAACATCACTGGAGCGGAAAACTCATCCATCTGCACATTTAATAAAATAAAATAGCTGAAGTAAATAAGTAGCACGATAAAGGCATAAGGTAATAAAGGCAGCAGTGCACGAAGAAAAGGTTTAAAGGCTTCCTTCATGGGTGCCATATGCATCTTTTCACGTTTGCTTATCCAGGCAAACATAAAAAAAACTACCGATGTGGTCATAAAAACCTTCAGCCCCCAACTAAACAGCTGGTCTGTCACCACTTCTTTATTTAAAGCTGCAATTAATACCACCAACAAACAGGGCCGAAGAACAACGCCAGCACTTCCTGTCATTGCTGTTGCAGCAAGAGCCAGTTGTCTACGAGCTCCCGCACGGCGCAATTCTTCATAAACAATTGCTCCCATGGCTATGATAATAATACCTGAAGCACCTGTATAAGCGGTGGGTACAGCCATCACAATAATAGCTACAAAGGCCAGCAACTCGGGTGACATACGCCAGGGTAAAAAAACCTTAAATACCAAATCACCTAATTGAGTTCTTTTTAACAGCATGCCAACCCAAATATATAAGCCTATATTAAGAAACAAACCAGCCTGATCAAATAACAAACTAAAAAATATTGCCGGCCCTGCAATATGTCCTTCAATCAAAAAAAAGTACCCCCCCACAAAAAAAGCCATAAAAATATACAGGGGGATAGACAACATCGCATGCAAAATATTGTCGCCTTGCTTATGAAAATCATGAAAATGCTGCGGTTTAACTAATTGAACAAGGCTAACAGCCGTTAACATAGCAAAACCCAGAATAAGAAGAAAATATATTTCAGCATGATTTACAGCGGTCGCAGATTGATAAATACTATTTCTATAAAACCATGCAGACATTAGTAACATGGCATTACCCAACAGTTGAGATACTGTACTGACATAATGATCTTGTAGCGTTATGACTGGCTTAAAAGCGATATGCTGTTGCTTGATTGTACATGTCACCGCACATAAAAAAATTGTCAGTATCAATATCATCCGCTGCTTTTCAAATGCCAGCAAACTAATGCCTGCAACAGCAGTTTCAACAGTACGAAAAATAATGACTGAGGGGGTAATTCTTGCCTGATTTTGTTGTGCTAAACTATGCTTTTTATTACACAACTGGCGAGAATTGTGGATAGAAACAAGAGCTGACTCACGATCAAAAGGTTCTTCATCAAACAGGTCTTCCAGTTCACCCAGGCTACTGGCTTCGACTTCAAGTTTGTTGAGCTCGGCCTCAATATCAGGATTGGGGTTACATTCCGGAAGGGGAACATCGGCTCTAAGGGTAAAATAATCATGCCAGATTAATTCACCTAAATTCAGAAAACGGGCATGAATGTGTTCACTATTACCTGCAACAATGACCGCTATCAGCAATAAAAAAACTGGCAAGGAAGAAAACCACTCTCTGTAACTACGAAACTTAATTAGCTTCTTCAGCATCATATAAGAACCTGTGCAATATTGTCACCAGTACTGGTATCATGTATTGATTACTCTTTATCCTTTGCAGAACATTCAGGCTGTTGAGGATCTTTTTTACAACGTATCATCCTCATCAGTTTTAGCATTTTGGCATTATAAATACCTTTATCCCTCATTCTGATTCGTGATTGTCTAAATACTTCCAGATACCCGGTCATATCTACGTCAGGAATAGAAACCCAGAATTTGTCTGGAATTTTCTTTTCGTATCTTTTTACTATTTCCACACTCTGATCAAAATGAGCCAAGGCAAACTCGCGGGATTTTTGCCCAT
Organism: Methylococcaceae bacterium; assembly: GCA_048595505.1. Lineage (GTDB taxonomy): Bacteria > Pseudomonadota > Gammaproteobacteria > Methylococcales > Methylomonadaceae > QPIN01. Next base: position 3,143 of record JBJPGG010000129.1, on the reverse strand, counting down.
ACCCTTCAGGAAACCCTGCTTTACGTGTAAGTATTTGCATAGTCAGCTGCACCAATGAAAAGTTAATAACGCCCCCATTAGGTTCTAAACCTTTATACAGCTCCATTGCTTCATAAACAATTCCTGGTCCATAAGTTACATCAACTGAACCATTATTAAATTTGCTATACATATTGGCAATAGAAGTACCAACTGGCGATGCACCAACAAAAGTCACCATCTCAACCTGAGCCGGGTCTGAATCTAATATAGCAATACGTTTACCAGCCAACTCACCGACCGTATCAATATTGCGATCATTAACAAACATAAACGCAGCCCCTCCTGGAAATATCCCTACAACTTCATAAGGATCAGAGAACATTAATTTTCCTGCTTTTTTTGCACTAATGGTCGTGACAACTGATTTTAAATGATCATAACTCGGCATGGCACCGATAGCATCCAGACTACCCGTAAAGGCATTAAATTGACGTGCCCGAATACCTGTCAAACTCACCGCATCACATAGCCCTGATTTAAAATCTTCCGCAGCCACCCGTTCACTGGTATACGGCTTCAGTTTTAACTCGACGCCCCAGGCAAGTGCAGCAGTTTTATAATCTTTGATCAGAGAAAAGGTAGGTCCGTTTGCACCTAATAAATCAAAAACACATAGTGTTTTAGGAACAGCTAAGACAACATTTGCCGTCGTTATTAAAAACAAAACAATGCTGGTCCGGAAAATAAAACGCTTTAATAAATACATCGGCAACTCTCCCTAACTCTTGCTTTTGATAAACACTCCCTAAAACACCTCAGGGAATATACTAATTCAAAGTATATCAACTATATCAATAGTATTCACCGTATTTTTAGGGTCATCCCAAAAGTTACCCAACTCACCGAGAGGTGTTCGCTTTCCAGTCGCTTCTGTCCACATAAAATCAGATATTGCCTGTAACTGAATAGTTGAAACTTCATCCAGAAATATAAAGTCTGGGTTTGCAGCAATGCTTCCTTTGCTTGCTACATTCTCTCTTATTATACTTTTCACTCGCTCAGTATGACCCAGTCCAATATAAATTTTTGCGGCGATTACCTGCACAATACGCATACCTTGCTTCAATCCCGTTTGCATTGCCAGCTCCAAAATTTTCAAGGGTTCAGTGCCTTCTGGTTTTTCTGTAGGGAAACTAACCCAAATAGCCGACTGAATGGCATCGGGAACCCCCCACCACTTTTCATTATTCAAGCAATCAGCACCTCTTCCCACTTTAAGACTAATATCCAAAGGTACTTTTGCACTTCCTTCAGAAGCCAAATCATTCAATACCGCTTGCAAACCATCCATCAAACCTACAAGCCAGTAGAACTCTTCATTCCAGGTTTCAAAATTAGGGCAGTTTTCTCCCGGTTTTTCAGAATAAGCTAATTCTAAATTAAAAAAACCTTTAAGCTGCCGTTTGGCGGCCAGATTAAGATATCTTTTCTGTAAAATACGTGCGTCCTGTGCTTCAGTCACATTTTTTATATGTATCGCACGTATATAGCGTAGCTCTTCTTCCCAGGCTTTAAACTCTGAGCAACTACCTGATAAAAAACCAAAGATCACCGCTAATTTATGTGGTGAAGCATTCAACTGAGCAAGACTGGGAACCAGTAAAGTTAAAGCTTCGGCCATCACACAACCCATTTCAACATCATCCGTCTTTAACACGTAAGGAACGGCATGATCTTCTATAAACCCGACTAAAATATTACCTGTATTTTTCACTATCAACATTGCTGATGCAACAAATAAAAACACAGCGAATAACAGAAAAGCTAGCCAGCGTATTACCTGTTGATTACGCTTACTTTCCATCAGCTCACCTTACCGCTTGCCCTGCTTATTTATAAATGAAAATAATAAAGCTTTCATTCTTTATCATCCGCAATACATTCGGCTCTCTGAGGCTCTTGCTTACAGCGTACCACTCGCAAAAGCCTTAACATCCTAGCGTCATAGACACCTTTATTACGCAGTGAAACCCTAGTTTTTCGATACATTTGATGATAACGCTTCTGGTCAGCTTCAGAAATATTAATCCACCACTTCTGAGCTATCCTGTCTTCATAACTCTTTGCCCTCATGATCGCCTTATCAAATTGGCTTAATGCATATTGTCGTGATTTTTTTCCGAAATTTTCTGGAAACTCAGCCCTTCGTATCATAATTTGCAAGCTAAGCTGTGCCAAAGGGAAGCGGACAACCCCACCATTATTTTTTAATCCTCTGCGCAATTCCATGGCTTCAAAAACAATAGCGGGTCCATACGTTACATCGACTAAACCGCTATTAAATTTACTGTACATCCCTGCAATCGAATCAGCTACAGAAGAAGTGCCAATCAAACCTACCAGCTCTGCTTGTGCTGGATCGCTATCCATAACGGCAATACGGATACGGCTTAAATCACCCTCAGTATCAGCATAATCGCTAACCAAAGATCGGTCATTAACAAACAAAAAAGCTGCCCCCATAGGAATAACGCCAACAACTTCGTAGGGTTCATTAATCATTAAGGGAATTGCTTGCTCTGAACTTATGCTGCTTATAACAATTTTCAAATGCTGATAGGAAGGCAATGCACCCATTGCATCCAGAGTACCACTGAAAGGATTAAACTGGCGACTTTGAATACCGGTAAAACTGACTGCATTACACAGCCCAGACTTAAAATCTGCAGCCGCATGGAGTTCATTAATATAAGGCTTTAGTCGAAAACTGACGCCCCAGTCCAGGGCAGCTATTTTGTAATCCTTCATCTGAGCGTAGATGGGACCATTTGCACCTAATAAATCAAAAACACATAGACTTTTTGTTTCTGCCGAAGCAACAAAACCCGTCAGAACCAATAATAGGCTAAAAGCTACATTGATAAACTTTTTCAATGACAATCTCCACTTTTTCAATATGGACTGCACTATATTTAGTGCTTTATACTTTCATGCTTATGAACAAACCACAAGTTAACTTGTAATTAGTGCTTGACCGACAAGTATTATTTACCTATAAATACAATGGTTTATGGTAAAATATGAGTTTAAAGATTACCTGGTGTTAAATTTAGAATTATTTAAAAAAGTGTACAAGCTATTGATATTAATAGACTGCGATT
>JBJPGG010000128.1:0-3615 GCA_048595505.1 Methylococcaceae bacterium | reverse complement strand
ATAGAAAATTTATCCATCACATCACCAATATCACAATGTACATCATTTTCCCCTTTACTGGCGGGGCCACAATAATATGTGCCTGCGATTCCATTAGCAGAGATGTCTAACTTTAGTACGCCGAGATGCATCGCACGATAAGCTGACCAAGAAGGCTGTTTACATGTATACCATAAGCAGGATCCTTTATCCCCAAGGCTGGAGCCGCTACCACCCGCAGTGACATGAACCACACCATGCTGAGGATGACTTCTTTCATAGTTGTGGCTATGGCCATTGAGATTGAGTGCATATTTACTATAGTCATCACCTAATTCATCAAGACGTTCTTTAAGTGATAAGCTTCCTGAATGACTACCTGATGAGTAGGCTGCCCTGTGAACCATAGTAACGATAAATGTAATGTCAGAGTCAGACTGTGCTTCTGCCATCAGCACTGCTGCTTTTTTTTGCCAGTCGCTCCAAGCACGAGAATAAGGTTCTGGTACACCAATGTAGCGAACGTTTCCATAATCAAACCAGAACCAATCTTCTCCGCAACAACCGTTAGAGGGTGCATTTGGAGATGCTTGTGAATTTGGAAGATCAAATCGCCCTTTATAGTTTCTTAAATCATCATCTGAATCTCCCCATTCATGGTTTCCCCAAACTGGCATAAAGGCAGCATCACGTGACCACACCATGAGATCATTAAAATGTTGGTCAACAGCTTCATCACCATGCTGATCTCCATAAGCAAGATCACCTAATACTAGAACGAATTCTGGCTTTTGATCTGCAACCATATCTTGCACAGCACCCACTTCAAAATAGGTGCCCGTATCTCCGATATCGCCTTCAGCAACGATAGTGTACCCCGAGCTACCACGGGGGGGTGGGGTTTTGAATGTTGCTTCGGAGCCATTAGAAATCGAGTAGTAATAGCGTGTGTTTTCTTTTAAGCCGGTAATTTTTGCTTCCCAGAAAGGCCCGCTCGATGAATAGGGGCGTGGCTTGGGAGTATATGCGGTGACTTTCTTGCTATATTCGCCAGATTTTGTCCCGTAACTGATGCTATCTTCAGAAGAACTGCCTCGCCAGTCGAAGGTGACAGCCGTTTGTCCCATGATTGTCCAATGGATTTCATCTGCGGCAAAGGATGATGAGCTGTACAAAAGGAGTACAGATAAAACCAACTTGAGAATGTTCATAATATTAACCATTTAATAAATTGAGGAGAAGGTACCAGATATTTCAAATATTAAGAAATAGTGGGTTGCTGGAGGGGCACCTTACATTGACCCCATGAAAAACGTTGTTTAACCTGTACTTGAACACCATCTGATGTGGAATATTCACCACTTTCTAGAATGGCAATATATACGACTTCAGGGGATTGCATAGAGGATGACTGCTGACACCATTCCAGGCGAACTTCAAAGCCATTCGCATCTGCATTTCGAATACCCAGCATAAAAGCACCGGTTGTAGTTGAATTGATAGTTTCAATATCAGGAATGATGACAGGGTTGATAAAGTCAATGTCTAAATCAATTCGGGTCCAGTGTTCATTTACTTCTATTGGATCCGTCATGTCTGAAGCGATAGACGCTATATGATTTAATATAGCAGTAAATGATTTTTTGTCTTTATTTAGGCCAGTAATTTCATTATTGTTCACAGAAGAAGTGGATTGCTCTGCAGTGACTGTCCAAGAAGTAAGTGTCAGGCTTAAAACTAATGCAAGTTTTAAACAAAGGCATTTAGACATTGAAACAGCAGTGTTCTGTGTAAAATAAAACATGGTTTTAGCCTATTGGTTGAATAAGTCTGTGATTTCAGTATATAAAAATGAGGGCTAAGAACTTTGAACTCAGACACAGAAAATTCAGGTAGGCTGGGGACGGACGATGTTGATTTTTAATTCTGTTAAATAGTATGCAAAACGGGTAGGAGGTTTTGGGAACAGTGTTGCAAAATTTCCATGTCAAAATCTAGCAGATTATTGATATCAAAATGGTGCGGTAAGTTTTGATGTAAAGCTATTTTGGTGCGCAATAGATAAGATGATATGATTAATAACATAAAAATCAGTCACCTGTATAGTTGGCTCATGTTTTGCTTTAATGTTTGTAAACTTTACAGAAAACGATATAAATATGACATCAAACAAACTTAATCTATTATCTTTTTCGGGTAATATTCGGATTCTACATCTTACCTGGTTTGCTTTTTTTATTAGTTTTATGGTCTGGTTTGCTCATGCACCTTTAATGGTTGTTATTCGAGATGCCATGCATTTGACTGATCAACAGGTCAAAATACTATTGATTCTTAATGTTGCTCTCACCATCCCCGCACGTATTGTTGTTGGTATGTTGGTAGATAAATATGGCCCTAGACAGATGTTTTCATCAATTTTGATATTAGGTGGTTTAATTAGCATCGCTTTTGCTTTTACCCAAACCTATCAGCAGCTAGCAATTGTACGGTTTTTATCAGGTTTTGTAGGTGCTGGTTTTGTGGTGGGGATTCGGATGATCTCAGAATGGTTTCCTGCTCGTCAAACTGGGATTGCCCAAGGAATATACGGGGGATGGGGTAATTTTGGCTCTGCAGGTGCGGCGATTATTTTACCTTCAGTTGCATTGTATTTTGGTGCTGAAAATGGCTGGCGCTATGCAGTAGGCTCTACTGGTGTTATTGCTATTATTTATGGTTTTATATACTATTTTAGTGTTTCCAATACACCTAAAGGGTCAACTTATTTTAAACCCAAGAAAATGGGGGCTATGGAGGTTACCAGTATAGGTGATTTATTTCTATACATAGTGATGAATGCTCCTATGTATATTGCTTTGGCAGTTTTGGCATGGAAGTTATCTGCAAAAATGCATTGGTTTTCTGAGCCACTGGCTTATGCTATTTATGCCACATTAGTGTTATTGTATGTTGTTCAAATCTGGAAAATTTTTCAAGTTAATAAAATGCTATTTCGCACTGAAGTTCCTGAAATACAACGATATGCATTTAAACAGGTTGCCATCCTTAATCTCGCCTATTTATTAACTTTTGGTGCTGAATTGGCTGTGGTTTCCATGTTGCCTCTCTATTATGTAGATACATTTAATGTTGAACCTATTTTGGCGGGTATACTTGCCGGTATTTACCCCGTGATAAATCTTTTTGCCAGACCTGCTGGGGGTTGGTTGAGTGATAAAATTGGGCGTAAACTTACGTTGGGAATTGTTTCTGCCGGCGCTGCTGTGAGCTTTTTCATCCTAAGTAACGTGACACCTGAGTGGACGTTATGGATGGTAGTACCTGCTACCATATTGGCAGGCATTTTTTCTAAAGCAGGTTCTGGGGCTGTGTATGCTATGGTACCTCTGATTCAACGGCGTATGACTGGGCAATTTGCTGGTATGGTTGGCGCGTTTGGCAATGTAGGTGGTTTGGCATTTCTTACCGTATTATCTTTTGTTTCTTCAGATATTTTCTTTATGACAATTTCCGCTACGGGTGTTTTTGTTTTTATTTGTGTAGTTGTTTTTTTGGATGAGCCTAAAGGGCAGATGGTTGAAGTATTGGATGATGGTACGGTTGAGTTGATAGATGTTAAATAAAGAGTAACTA
>JBJPGG010000127.1:0-3354 GCA_048595505.1 Methylococcaceae bacterium | reverse complement strand
TCATTGTAAACACTTGTTTCTCAATAGAATTGTTCTCTAATCTTGAAAAGGCGTGTTGAGTAAAATGATCTCTTGTTTTTAACATTTCAAAGCGAATCAAATTATTTGACTCTATGTATATTACCCAGCAGTTTAATGTTTTTTGTATTTTTTTGATTACTTCGATTGGTCGAATACCTTCAAAAACAGTGCATCCATATTTTGGTGCTTTGTTTATTAATATTGATGAAAAAGCATTAGCACCACACTTTCTAAAAAATGATTCACCATAAACTTGTAGAGCATCTCTATCTACATCTAACCCTTCTTTTAAGCACATAGACCTAACGGTATCACCGGCAGAGACTACATTCCAACTAGATTCAGACAAAATATCTGAAGCTGTTGATTTGCCACTTCCAGGGAGTCCAATAATAATTACAGCACACAATTCCTCTAACATGCTTTGTTACTTTCTTTAATAAAACATAATTCAAAAATATTTTTAAAAAATATAAACATTGCTTTCCCCACACTATACAGATACCACAATAGTGTCCATTATAGGCTTTTCATGTAAATGGCTCAATCACTTCACTCTAGCGAGAAATGCAATATTAGAATATATTCCTTTGGGCCTACCTTTTCCTATGCTTCGAAACAGTCGCCCGCACTTCTCTTGCTCTTCGCTTTTTCACTGGCGTGGCAGTAATCCGAACTTCCTTTTTCAGCAATCAGCTTTGTAAACCTCAGGACTTTATTTTTGCTCTTTCAAAATTCCTTGGAATTCTGTCGAGCTTATTTTCTCCGCTACAAACTTGGCAAACATCGAAACCCGCTTTTGCTTTTTCGCAGGCTTATATTTTCCACGTCTGCATTAGCTTTTTCACATCGAACCTTGCTTCACAGCACTCAACTTTAGCTCTTTCCGCAACAATTTTATTTTCCGCTACACGCCTTCGCAGAAGGCTATAACGCGCTGTTCACTTGATCAGCAGAGTTACATCAGCACCATGCAAGTGCTATAAACGTTGAAAAAATTTGCACGTTTTGCAACGTATCGACAGGCTGCCAAGTGGAACAGTTTTGTTATTAAAATCATTAGTAAACTAGCAGTTTACTCTCATTTTTTTCTTGCTCTTTTCTTTTTCAATAGCGTGGAAGTTATCTGAGCTTCCTTTTTTAGCACTCAACATTGTAAACCTCAGAATTTTGCTTTTGCTCTTTCAAAATCCATTGGTATGCTATCGAGCTTATTTTCTCAGCGTCCAACTCAGCAAACATCAAAACTCGCTCTTTCTTTTTTGCAGGATTATGTTTTCACATCCACGTTAGCTTTTTTCATCAAAATTTGAGTACAGCACTCAACTTCATCTCTTTCAGAATCAGGTTTCTTTTCCACTACTTGCCTTCGCATGAAGCAAACCGGGTAGCTAAGAGCCTCACGGCTCTTCGCCCCCTAAGAACTGTACGTGATAGTTCCCCATCATACAGCTCAAGCCCTTCAAAGGCCGATATTTCACGACCCACCCATTATTCTTCAACAAATTGATAACCTCATGCAACTAACTTCTGGTCAGACGTTGCGTTTAAGTGCACTCGGTCAGCCAGTGTGTTCAGTTTACGTTTCTTTTCCCGGTTTGCAAAGTATTCCGCATAGTCCGGATGGTATGGACTCGCCTCGCTTTGTATTTTAATATGGTAGCGAATAGGCAGGTCAGCCGCTTTAAACAGCCGAACTGTTTTAAATTCGCCTTTTGCACTGATAGTACTATCGCAAAATTCAACGCGTCCATTTATACGTCGTCGATACCGTTTGGCTATCCATGCCCACGTTTTGGACCGATGTTCCCGTCTTAACCACTTGCGAACAAGAAAGTAGAGGCGGTTATCCATATAGCCCATGCGTGCTTTGGCCACTACTCGACGATAGGCATATGCCCAGCCACGGATGATGCGGTTTAACTTGATTAGCATCACGTGAAAGGGAATACCCCGATGATTGTTCAGAAATTCTTTGACCTTGGCAAGCAAGGTTTGGGTTTTTCCGTCTTCTGGCTGAATCAGCAGCTTTTGATTATATTTTCTGACGTTAAAACCCAGAAAATTAAATCCGTCACTGAGGTGACTGAGTTTGGTTTTCTCTTCTGAAAGCGTTAGTCCTCTTTCATCAAGAAATTGCTCAAGGTCGGGTTTAATCTCGTCAAGTAGTATCTCGGGGCTTGCACCGGTCACTATAAAGTCATCCGCGTAGCGGATGATATTGAGTTTCCGTCGCTTTTTGTTCCGCCCTTTAATAACGAGGCTTTCAAGTCCATCCAGTGTCATATTACAGAGGATGGGTGAAATTATTCCACCTTGTGGTGTACCAGCTTCCGTGTCGTGTAGTATTGATGATTCCATATATCCAGCTTTGAGCCATTGCCGAAGCATCCTTTGTGGTAACGGGATGTTTTTCAGCAACCAATCATGGTCAATTTCATCAAAACAGGCTTTAATGTCGGCTTCCAGCACCCATTGTGCGGATACTTTGGTCGCTAACGTTATAAAGCTCATTTTGATGGCATCATGCAGGCTTCGCTTTTCTCGAAAACCATAGGAATGTTTATCCCCAGTGGTTTCCGCAATAGGTCTAAGACCTAAGGAAAATAACTCCTGCATGGCTCTGTCGTGTAGTGTGGGTATACCTAATGGCCGTTTCTTACCATTCTTTTTCGGGATGTAGATTCGCCGGAGCGGCTGCGCTTGGTAGCCGTTCACGTTGAGGTTGAGTGCCGCACGCCAGCGTTTGCCAGAGCTATTCCAGGTCACCCCGTCAATGCCGGGTGTGCGACTGCCTTTGTTGGAAATTATCCTTTTGATCGCCCAAAGTCTGCCATAAAAGGATCGAGACAGTAGATGTTGCAAGGCTTTCGCCTTACCCCACCGACCTTCCCGAATAGATTTTGCAATACGCATCTGCATTCGATAAACAAACGCTTTGACTGTCTTCCAGTTTATCTGTTTCCAGTGTTGAGCATCTGTTGAAGGCGCACCAGTTTTAATCACCGTCATTTGCTTTCCTTCATAAAATCAATTGGTGTAGATTCTCTTGCATTGAAGCACCAGGATAGGACGTCTGCTCACTTTCGTGTCGGGCAAATCTTGAACCCGTATGCACCTCATTACAAGATGCCATTTGCTTGTTCCACCATCTTCATTCCCGCACAGCCATCAGCACCCCTTGCGGGCAGCTTTCTAGGCTGTCGAAACATAGCCTAAAATTAATAATATATATAACATTCAATGCCTTGAAAAATAAATTTCCATTAAAAAGCTGTCTATAGTCCTAATTCAGCACTCTAGTTTCTCTCATTTATTAAATAATCAATCACT
>JBJPGG010000126.1:0-18111 GCA_048595505.1 Methylococcaceae bacterium | reverse complement strand
TCTATCAAGTGAAAGAAATGATCCGTCAGAAGCGAAATTTTCAGTAGTTATTCTACGTGGCACCATATCTAACATTAGAGACTCGCGGGTTTTCTATGCAACGGTATGATTGGTGCAGGATGTATCTCCATAAATACCAATAGCGCAAATTCCCCCGGTGTCATTTTACAGTTCTAAGCTGTAGGTCAAACAGATTGTTGTTTGTTTGCGCAGGTCCAAAAAAATTAGCTGTGGAAATTGTGTAGTAATCTATGCTGAATGTATTTGCTGCGCTGGCGATATAAAAAATGTGTAACAGGTTGCTGAGGCTTGATTGGCAGTGCAATTTAGTACTAAGCTATATTATGTTTTGCAATAGTTCGGTTCGTATCGGTTGCAATAATGGATTAGTTGTCCTATTAATAAGCCATTATGCTAAAATACTCGGTTAATTTAGGAATTTGGTTAGGTGTGGTCATGCAAATTATTCAGGAAGCACTCACGTTTGATGATGTTTTATTAGTGCCAGCACATTCGACTGTGTTGCCACGTGAGGTTGATTTAAAGACAAAATTGACTCGGGATATATCACTTAATATACCGTTAGTTTCTGCAGCTATGGATACGGTGACTGAAGCTGGGCTAGCGATTGCGATTGCTCAGGAAGGCGGAGTCGGGATCATTCATAAGAATATGACTGTTGAAGAGCAGGCGCGGGAGGTTGTACATGTTAAAAAATATGAAAGTGGGGTTATTAAAGATCCTATTACCGTATCACCTGAAGTCACAGTCCGAGAAGTGATTGAGTTGACTCGGGCCAATAATATTTCTGGTGTACCTGTGGTGGATGGTGAGGACTTGGTCGGCATTGTCACCAGTCGTGATTTACGTTTTGAAACGCGACTGGATGAAACTGTCGCCTCAGTGATGACACCAAAAGAACGCTTAATTACGGTTAATGAGGCGGCTGATCATAAAGAGGCTATTTCTTTATTACATAAACATCGTATTGAAAAGGTGTTGGTGGTAAATGATAACTTCCACTTAAGTGGGATGATTACAGTAAAAGATATTCAAAAAGCCAAGGATTATCCATATGCGTGTAAGGATGATAGGGAGCGGTTGAGAGTCGGGGCAGCTGTTGGTACCGGAGAAGGTACCGAAGAACGTGTAGATGCGTTGGTAAAGGCAGGAGTTGATGTAATTGTTGTTGATACTGCACATGGACATTCGCAAGGCGTTTTAGATAGAGTCCGTTGGGTAAAAACAAATTATCCGGACGTGCAAGTTATTGGTGGCAATATTGCTACAGCTGAGGCGGCAAAAGCATTAGTTGCAGCGGGTGCTGATGGTGTTAAGGTTGGTATTGGTCCAGGGTCTATTTGTACTACTCGCATTGTTGCCGGTGTAGGTGTGCCGCAAATTACAGCTGTCAGTAATGTCGCAGATGCTTTGAAAGGGACGGGTGTACCACTGATTGCTGATGGTGGCATACGTTATTCAGGTGATGTTGCAAAAGCATTGGCTGCAGGGGCTCATGCGGTCATGTTAGGTGGTTTATTTGCGGGCACTGAAGAAGCTCCTGGCGAAGTGGAGTTGTTTCAGGGGCGGTCATATAAGTCATATCGAGGTATGGGCTCTTTAGGTGCCATGTCTCAGCAACAAGGCTCTAGTGATCGATATTTCCAGGAAGAAGATAGTGTTGAAAAGTTGGTTCCTGAAGGGATTGAAGGGCGAGTTCCCTATAAAGGCAGCATGCTGGCGATTATTCATCAGTTATTGGGTGGAATTAAATCAAGCATGGGTTATACCGGTAGCCAGAGTATTGAAAAAATGCATGATAACGTTCAGTTTGTTCGTGTAACCAGTGCAGGGATGAGAGAAAGTCATGTGCATGATGTGACTATTACCAAGGAAGCACCAAATTATCAGGCTAGTTAGTTTATTAAGAGCAGGCAAAAGGTTCAAGGCGAAAGGCTTAAGGTAAAGAGCAAAGAGCTTTTTGCTTATATATGCTGAATAGTTGGGTGTGATTAAAAGTGAAGTGAATATAAATTGTATGTTTGTAGAGCGGACTTCAGTCCGCTATGTTCCAATAAGAATTGCGGACTGAAGTCCGCTCTACAAATAATATTTCGCTATTAATTGCGCTTTGAGTAGTTACTTTTTTGTATCTTGTATCATTAAAATATAGGGATTCACAGTGAATCAACAACAATCTGCGGATATTCATTCGCATAAAATTCTTATTCTAGATTTTGGATCTCAGTATACCCAGTTAATTGCACGTAGAATTCGTGAGATTGGGGTTTATTGTGAAATTTTTTCTTGTGAATGCAGTGCCGAAGAAGTTCAGCAATTTGCGCCCAATGGTATTATATTGTCAGGTGGACCTGAAAGTGTAGCAGGTGACGATACTTTGAGAGCTCCGGATTGTATTTTTGAGTTAGGTATACCTGTGTTGGGTATATGTTATGGCATGCAAACCATGACTGAACAAATGGGTGGTAAGGTTGAATCTTCAGATCATCGTGAGTTTGGCTATGCTCAAATAAGAGCCAGAGGCCATTCCAGGTTATTAACTGATATAGAAGATCATACCTCTGCAGAAGGGTATGGCTTGTTGGACGTATGGATGAGTCATGGTGATAGAGTGATTGGTTTACCTGCCGGCTTTACGCTTATTGCAAGTTCTGAGGGTGCGCCTATTGCAGGTATCGCAAATGAAGAAAAGGGTTTTTACGGTTTACAGTTTCACCCTGAAGTGACTCATACCAAGCAAGGTGGACGAATTCTTCAGCGTTTTGTGACTGATATTTGTGCTTGTGATACTTTGTGGACGGCCAGTAATATTATTGAAGACAATATTCATTCAGTACGTGAATCGGTAGGAAGTGATCATGTTATTCTAGGGCTTTCAGGTGGCGTTGATTCTTCGGTTGTAGCCGCTTTATTGCATAAAGCGATAGGTAAACAATTAACCTGTGTTTTTGTTGATACCGGTTTGCTACGATTAAATGAAGGCGACCAGGTTATGGCAATGTTTGCTGAACATATGGGTGTTCATGTGATTAGGGTGAATGCTGAACAGCGTTATTTGGATGCCTTAACAGGCATAACTGACCCAGAAGCTAAGCGAAAGATTATTGGTAATTTGTTTATAGAAATTTTTGATGAAGAATCAGAAAAAATAAAGGATGCCAAGTGGTTGGCACAAGGCACTATTTACCCTGATGTGATTGAATCTGCAGGCTCTAAAAGTGGTAAGGCCCATTTGATCAAGTCTCATCATAATGTGGGTGGGTTACCTGAAAATATGACTTTAAAGCTGGTTGAACCTTTAAGGGAATTATTTAAAGATGAGGTGAGAAAAATGGGTCTGGAATTGGGCTTGCCTGCAGATATGGTGTTTCGTCACCCGTTCCCTGGACCTGGTTTAGGTGTTAGGATTTTGGGGGAAGTAAAAAAACAATATGCTGATCTGTTGCGTCAGGCCGATGCGATCTTTATAGAAGAGCTGTATAAGCATGACCTGTATGATAAAGTCAGTCAGGCATTTGCTGTGTTTTTACCGGTAAAATCGGTGGGTGTGATGGGAGATGGTCGGCGTTATGACTATGTGATTGCAATACGCGCTGTTGAAACGATAGATTTTATGACAGCTCGTTGGGCACATTTACCTTATGATTTTCTGGATTTGATTTCACGTCGCATTATTAATGAAGTCTCAGGTATTTCTCGTGTTACTTATGATATTTCAGGTAAGCCACCGGCAACGATAGAGTGGGAATAAGCACCTCTGATGAAGAATGGATGCGCTATGCAATCAGGCTTGCACAACGGGCAGAAGGGCAGGGGGAGGTGCCTGTTGGTGCTGTACTGGTTAAAGAGGGGCAATGTATAGCTGAAGGCTGGAATACACCGATTACAAATAATGATCCAACCGCGCATGCTGAAATGCTGGCGATACGTGAGGCGGGCCGTACCTTGGGGAATTATCGGCTGACAGATACTACGCTTTATGTAACATTAGAGCCTTGCGTGATGTGTATGGGCGCAATTTCTCATGCTCGTATTAAACGCTTGGTATTTGGGGCATTTGACCCTAAGCGAGGGGCTGTTTGCAATGCATTGAGTTTAACTGACGCCAGTTTTTTGAATCATAAAGTTGGTTGGTGTGGCGGGGTGCTTGAGAATACGTGTTCTGATTTACTAGTGGCTTTTTTTAAGACCAAGCGACAGGTGAAAAAGTTTTCATAGGCTAGGTGGTTCAAAGCTGAGAGCTTTGTTTTCAGGATCTGCAAGTGCTTTTGGTTTTAATGACATAACATTTTTTTCTATTTTATTTTCTTCAGTAAGCCAGACTAACAAAGCGTAATAACTACGAATATTTTCTACATAGTGTACCGGTTCATTGCCTCTGGCATAGCCATGTCGAGTATTTTTATACCACTTCTTTTTGCTTAGTAAAGGCAGTGACTCTTTTACGTCGAGCCATTTGTCAGGATTACCCTTCCTTTGTCTAGTTATTTTTCTGGCATCTATTAAATGGCCTAGGCCAACATTGTAAGATGCCAGTGCAAACCAAGTGCGGTCAGGTTCTTTTACATCGGTAGATATTTTCTTTAGACGTTGTTTGAAATATAATGCCCCACCGGTAATACTTTGCTGCGGATCGGTTCTGTCTTTTATACCTAGTTGTTTAGCGGTTCCCTGGGTGAGCATCATTAGGCCTTTTACACCTGTTGGCGAGGTTGTGTCAGATCGCCAGTGTGACTCCTGATAGCCAATGGCGGCGAGTAATCGCCAATCAATATTGTGTTTTTTGGCTTCTGTCTGGAAAAAAGGCAGGTAAATAGGAAGTCTGGATTCTATGTGTCGCCGAAAAGTACAATTGCCAACATAGCTTAGGTTTCCAGTATTTCCATAGTATTTTTCGAGTAACTGTTCCAGTGTTTTATCGCGCTTTAATTTGTTAAAAAATTGAGCGATTTCATTATAAAGGCTGTCGTCTTTAGACTGAGGTAGTGCCCAAGCCAGCTGGCGAGGTTTAGTGACATCAAAAGCGATATTTAGTTTTGGGTAAAATCGTTTGATTGCGCTGGCTTGGTGTGAATCAGCAATAGTGTAGTCAATCAGGCCTTCATTCACCAGGTAGAGCAAGCCATTGGTATTAAGGTCAGTGTTAATATTCCAGCTAAGTGATGGGTGTTTGGTTTTTAGGTTGTTTAACGTCTCTATATGGCTGGTACCTTTAACTATTTCAATGATACCTTTGGCTAAATCAGCAATACTGTTGGGCTTTTTTCTCCCCGAGCGATAAACAACCTGTTCAGTAATGCTTTGGTAATGTGGGGCAAAGCGCATGCTTGTTTTGCGCTGTTTGGTTATGGTGAGTCCAGCTGCAGCAATGTCGTACTTACCTTTGGAGATTAAATTTAAAATATCCTCAAAGGTATCAGGAATAATAAAGTTGACTTTAACATCTAATTGCTCAGCAAAAAGCATAACCAGATCATACTCTAAGCCCATTATCCCATCGGCGCCTTCATAGTAAGTGGTGGGCCCAGGGCGAATGAGTACGTTTAATTCACCTTCATGTTTTATTTGTTCCAGCCTTGAGAATCCTTTGTGTGCAGGGGAATAGCTATCACAAGAAATTAGCGTGAAGGTAGCGGTAAGGCTAATAATTAATGCGGTAATGAATTTCGGCAAGTTATTAACCTTAAAGCTATTGTTAATCAATTCCTTGTTGTTCGTCGCGGAGTTTTTTGTAAGTATTAATTAATGCGTTTGTCGATGAATCATGGGTATTGATAGCCTCCCCACTTTTGAGTTCAGGTAAAATTGCTTTTGCCAAAACTTTACCTAATTCTACCCCCCATTGATCAAATGAATTGATATTCCAAACAACGCCTTGAACAAAAATTTTGTGTTCGTAGAATGCTATTAAAGTTCCTAATGTACGAGGAGTCAATTTTTTATATAAAAATGAATTTGATGGCTTGTTTCCGGGGAAAACTTTAGACTTGAGCAAAACTGGATCATCAGTTTCAATGTCTTGTTCAACTTCTTCTTTGGTTTTGCCATTCATTAAGGCTTCAGGTTGAGCTAGGAAATTAGATATCAATATGTCATGGTGTATTGGTGAGTCATAATGTCCCTGTGCAGCGGCAAGAAAGTCGCAGGGTATTAGTTT
Organism: Methylococcaceae bacterium; assembly: GCA_048595505.1. GTDB lineage: Bacteria > Pseudomonadota > Gammaproteobacteria > Methylococcales > Methylomonadaceae > QPIN01. Next base: position 11,933 of record JBJPGG010000126.1, on the reverse strand, counting down.
AGTTCCCTGATGCATTAATTGATAAAAGGCATGCTGACCATTGGTTCCCGTTTGCCCCCAAATGATGGGGCCAGTATTGTAGTCGACTTGTTCCCCATCTTTTGTGATCAATTTACCGTTACTTTCCATGTCGCCTTGCTGAAAATAATCGGCAAAGAAATAAAGAGATTGGTCATAGGGAAACAGGGCGTGAGATTCAACATTGAAGAAATTGTTATACCAAATTCCCAGTAAGGCCATATTGACAGGTATATTTTTGTCCAAGGGGGTCTTTAGGAAGTGTTGGTCTGCAATGTGAGCTCCCATCAACAATTCTTCGAAATTATCTTTACCTATGGCAATGGCAATAGACAGTCCAATTGTTGACCATAGGGAAAAGCGACCTCCAACCCAATCCCAAAACCCAAACATATTATCGGTATCAATACCAAACTCTTCTACTTTTTCTTTGTTGGTAGAAATTGCGACAAAGTGTGTTTTGACAGCGCTTTTGTCAAATGCAGAATTGAGTAACCACTTTCTGGCAGAGTATGCATTGGTAATCGTTTCTTTTGTACCAAAGCTTTTTGAAGCCACTAAAAATAAAGTTGTTTCGGGTCTTAAGCTTTTTAATGTGGTGATGATGTCGGTTTGGTCAACATTGGAAACGAAATGCGATGTTAGGTTAGGCTTTGAGTAGGGTTCCAATGCTGTTGTTACCATTTTTGGCCCTAGATCAGAACCACCAATACCAATGTTAACAACGTCTGTAATGCGCTTATTTGTATAGCCCCTCCATTCACCAGATCTCACTTTTTCAGCAAAATCATACATTTTAGTTAATTCATGATTAACGTCAGGCATTACATCTTTACCCATACAGTATACAGGCGTGTTACTTTTATTTCGTAACGCAGTGTGGAGTACGGCCCTATGTTCAGATGTATTGATAAATTCCCCAGAGAACATGGCCTGAGTTTTTTCCACAAGTTTTACTTTTTCAGCCAGTTTAATCAGCAGGGGAAGCGTGTCTTTGGTAATTCTGTTCTTTGAGTAATCAAAAAGTATGTCATCTAGCCGTAAAGAAAAATTAGAATGACGATTGGGATCCTGAGCGAAAAGCTCTTTCATTGACAGCTTGCTAACTTCTTTGTGGTGGTTTGTAAGGGCGAGCCATTCGGAAGTTTCACTTAAGAAAGACATTTTTTATCCATGTATAAATAAGATTGCTAAGCAGTCTACGGAAAGGCTAATAAATTGGCAAATATTTTTATCACAATAACATTAGCAAAAAATAATATTATGATATAGAATGTTGGTTGCACGTTTTTGTGAATGTTACTTAATCTTTCTCTGATTAAGTTGATGTGCTAGAGTTAATAGTTGCTTTCATTTCAAATACATTTACAATTAGTAATGTTTAATGAAAGTAAACGATAAAAATTATAATTAATTTAGAACTGGAAGGTGTTATGAATAATAAACAAATTTTAAGAAAAGGTTTCCTGGCTCTTATGGGCTTATTATTTTCATCTGCACTGTGGGCACATGGTGGCGCAGCGGGTACAGATACGGACCAATGTAAGTTTGAACTTGAGCCGAATCATTGGCTTCATTATACGGCCTATCAGCCTAATGCGTATCCAGGCGATGAATTCTGTGGAAGTCTTCCTGATACAGGTGTAAAAACCTTATTAGTTTTTGATTATCAGGATGTAAGATATCGTAATATGGCGGTTGAATTTGAAGTTACCAAAGAGCCAGAAGGTACACGAGTATTCTTTCAAAAAGCAAAAAAACATAAATCAGGAACTGTGGTTTTGAATTTACCTAATGGTGTTGCTGTCGCAGGCAAACATTTAATTCACATCACTTTACATAAAGATGATGGTGCTGGCGGTAGGCTAGATGCCCATATGTCATTTACTGCGGGTACTGGAGCACCGGCTAGTACTGGTAGTCTGTTGATCTACTTGCTTCTTGTTCTAGCTGGTTTATATGTTTTCTATCTTTCAAATGCAGGCTTTAAAAGTAAAGTCGATTCATTTGTTAAAGATTCTACAAAAATGAAATAAGCCGTAGTTTAACAAGGTATATAAAATGCAGAAACATCCCCTAAGTGTTCTTTTGGGTGCTGCTGTTGTGCTGATGCCAATTTTGGCATCAGCTGCAGTTGGTTTGCCTAAAACCGTAAAAGTTGATAAAGGTAAGGTTGAGCAGGTTTGTAGCTCAAATGAACCTGAGTGGCGTGAAGCGCAAACGATTGAAGGTGTAAAGATTCAGGAGTCTTTACGATGTAGTCCGGATAATCCTGCACAAATAGCAGCAGAAGTAAAAGGTACTAATAATATTTCAATGGAAACATTGATGAATACCTATTACGCTGCAGATGCGATTATCAAAAAGAATGATATGGATGGGGATGGAGATCCTGATCTTATTATTATTAAGCTTGAAGTAGCTGAACTCAATGGCCATTCTCCTGATTTTGATGGATTAGTCCCAACATTTGATATTGCGCCTGGTGTTCAACCTGGAATGTGGGTGTTTGCTCCTAAATCAAGAGGTATGGCGACCAATAGTTTTGTTGGTGTAGATGCAAACCCTCTTTTAAGAGCACCGTCTCCTGCCATTCGGGTAGAGCAAGGTGATACAGTATGGATACAGTTAGAGAATAGTCATTATTTTCCTCATACTATTCATCTGCATGGTGTTGATCATCCTTGGGTTGATAGTTCGGGTGAAGGTAACGATGGTGTACCTCAAACAAGTGATAAGTTTGTCTTGCCTGGGCAAAGTAAAACGTATGAAATTCGTCCAAGGCATCCAGGGACTTTTGTTTATCACTGTCATGTTCAAACTCATGTGCATTTAGCAATGGGCTTGGTTGGCATGTTTATCGTTGAAGAAAACCGCCCGAATAACTGGGTGCAGACTTTTAATGTGGGTAATGGCCAAGTCAGACAGCCATCCAAGGCAGTTCTTGAAGAATATGATAGTGAATATGATCTGCACTATCATGCGATGGACAAAGAATTGCATAGTATTATTCAGAAGTCTAACGACCCTCGTCTAATAGCAAGAAAAATGAATCGTGAGTATGATATGACCGATTCGACAGAGGATTATCATACTTTGAATGGTCGGTCTTTCCCTTATACATTGAGGGAATCAATAATTGTTGCAGAACCTGATCAAAATATTAAATTAAGAGTGTTTAATAGTGCAGGTGAACAGTTAGCTCTACATACCCATGGGCATAAGGCGACTATTACCCATTATGATGGAGTTGAGCATAACCCCGCTTCACAAATTATGCGTGATGTTTATGATATGGCACCTGCCCAACGTAATGATTTGAAAATTAGTACCGTAGATGATGGTTTGCACAGTTATGGGGAAGGAGTATGGATATTTCATGACCATAGAGAAAAAGGTATTACTACGGATGGTATGAATCCAGGTGGTAATGTCAGTGCCTTGGTGTATAAAAAATATTTAAACGAAGTGGGTTTGCCGAAAACCATTGGTGAAAGTATTTTACCTTTATTTACCAAAGGGTTTCATGACAGAAAGCTACCTGTATGGCAAGATATTGATGGTTGGAATAGCTTAGGTGAAATTGCGGGTAAAGGGTACAAAGCTCCGCCAGCAAGTAAACCGGCCGCTGTAGAAGAAGGTCCAAAGCCTTACTCAGAAGAGTTGGCTGTTGCAAACATAGATGACGATGACTCATTTGGTAATTTTATTTTGGGATTATTGTTAGGTATTGCTGCGTATGTGGCTTTTTTAAAGCGTGAAAAAATCATAGCAAAGATTACAGCGTTAAAAGGAGGGAAATCAAATGCGTAAAATATTTTTAGTAGCAATATTAACGTTAACTTTTTCTTCATCTGTGTTAGCTGAAAAGGAATTTATGGTTCATGATCGTCTGATGGATCATGGTGATGGTCATTTTATGGATATGGATGGCGGTATGGTGATGGGGCAAAATACGGATACCTTGCCCGGAGGCTGTGACAAAATTGCTGCAGAAAAAGAAATTACTGTTCATGCTGGTCATAAATATTCAGAAAAATTCCCTGGCAGAATGTATGCTTTTGATAAGCAGGAATACCAGTTTGAACCATGTACTAAATTAACCGTTCATTTTATTAATGACGATGAAATTCGACATCAATGGATGATGCATGGTTTGCCGAAATATTTGTATCCCAAGGGAATGTTTCATATGGAACTTACGGGTCCTGGTAAAATAACGGGCACCCTGATTTTCCCTCCTAATGATAAAACCTATTTAGTACATTGCGATATTTCTCAGCATATGGAAAAGGGCATGAAAGCCCAATTGAAAATAGGTGAAGGTAGTGGTGATTTACCTAGTATTCCTGGGGTTTCAGCCTATGTTATTCAGGATGATTACAGTGATAGTATTCCTGAAGAAGTTGTTAAGCCAGTCGATGATAAGAAAAATAAAGCGGCAGCTAGTGCACCGGTTAATGATTCAATTGTTTCAGGTGTAACGATCATTGGATTAGCCGTGGGCTTGATACTTGCACCATTTTTGGCTCGTAGGTTTAAAGGCATGTCAGCGGGCGAAGTTATTAGTGCTATTTTTGAAATGGTAGCGCAAGCAATAGGGCTTGTTATTAAGTTAATTACTGCTTTGATTGAAAAGATTTCATCTAAAAAATCAATAGAATTACCTAAAGAGTAATTTTAACGCAGAATAAACCCCTGAAGTCTTAAAGATTTCAGGGGTTTTTTTATGGGAAAAATATAATGCAGGAAGAAGTATTGGGTTTATGGGGGCTTTTTGTTAGTGCGTTTGTTTCATCGACCATTGCTCCCGGAGGATCTGAGGTTGTATTGGCTTATATGGTGTCAGAAAAACTATATAATGTGGAAGGGTTGGTATTAATAGCAACCGTTGGTAATACGCTGGGAGCATTAACCACATGGTTTCTTGGTACGTTGGCTGCGAAAAAATTTCCGGTTGAAGGGTTACTGTCTAAGAAAAAAGTAAAATCATTACGGCTGGTTAAGCGCTGGGGTATTTGGGCGTTACTGTTCTCCTGGCTACCTGTGGTGGGAGATGGATTATGTTTTGCGGGTGGTTGGTTGAAATTACCTGTTTTTATTTCGTCTGTTGCTATTTTTGTTGGTAAGGCGATAAGATATATATTTGTAGCCTATATTTTTATTTAACTTCCTAAGTGTGGTTTAGGGTTACCGTATTCTATGTTCTTCGGGGCAAAAAATTAGTATTTAATTCAGATTTTAAAGAGGTTCTATGTTGAGGCATTTCCCTGAGGCTGATATAAAAGTTGATCATATACAACGCGATTACTATATTATTGCATTTGCTTTTGTTGCAGTAGCCTTATGTTTTCTAATCGATTCGATAGCAAGCATAGAATTACAATATGCTCTGGGTGTCGCAGGATGGGGCTCATTAATTGCAATCCTCGCTGGTGAGAGTAACCATGTGAGAGCACAGGTTTTTGTTGCGGTCACCTTTGCCACTATAGGTGAGAATTTTGCTTCAATTTACATGTCTGGCTATACCTATCGCTTAGAAAACCTTCCCTGGTTTGTTCCGCCTGGACATGGCTTGGTTTATTTAACAGCGATAGTAATAGGACGTACGGACCTTTTTTTAAAGCATGCCAGAGCTATTGCTATATTTGTTGTTATTGTGGGCGGTACATGGGCTGTTTTAGCATTAACAGCGGTGATTGGACGAGAAGATGAAATCGGTACTCTGTTATTTTGTATTTATTTGTTGTTTTTATTTAAAGGTCGATCTCCTATGGTGTATTTAGGCGCTTTTTTTATTACTACATGGGTTGAATTAATCGGAACATCGCTTGGAACCTGGAATTGGGCGGCGATTGATCCTGCTTCAACTTTAACTCAAGGGAACCCTCCGAGTGGCGTTGCTGCATGGTATTGTTTAGTAGATGCCGTTGCAATGGGAAGTGCAGTTTATGTTATTGGTGGGGCAGAAAAACTATTGTTATTTTTTGGGGTGAAGAAGGGCAGTGAAAGCAGTTTTGATACAGGAAAGTAATATTATTTGGGTAGGGAATGAAATGGACAGGGCGGACTGTGTCCACCCCATTTTAACATTAAATGTTTTTAAACTTTAGTGGCGGTAAAAATACCGTATTCAACCAGTTGGTCAGTAAAAAGCCGGTGTTGAGCAATGCCAACTTTAAAATTGGCTGTTTGGGCTTTAGAGCGTAATCCTAGCCATTGAGTTAACAATTGTACTGGTTTTAAACGCTTTGCTACTTTATACATATACTCAGCTGACGGCAGGGTTTCAGCTGTAATATCTTTGTAGTCAATGTTGCTAAATTGATTTTGCTCTAATAATCGAGAAAATTCATCCCGTTCGCATAAATTAGGTACAGCCCAGCCATTGAGACAGGTCACAATGTCGCCCCACTCATCATCATTAAATTCTCGGCGGGTAATAAATCCATCACAAACGACAATACGACCACCAGGGCGAAGAAGACGAAAGGCTTCTTTTAGGAACTCGCCTTTGTTTAAAGCATGGCAAACACTTTCTAAGCCCCAAATAATATTAAAGGACTCATCTTCAAACGGTGTGTTACAAAAATCAGAAACTTGAAAATCAGTTTTGTCTGCAACACCCTGGCGTTTTGCATGTTGGGCTGCATGTACAGTTTGTTGCTTGCTAATGGTAATTGCAGTCATTTTGTTACCATGTTGCTTTGCCATCCAGATAGAACTTCCACCAATTCCGCAGCCTGCATCTAACACATGATCTGTTGCAGAAATGCCTGCTAAGTTGTAGAGAACCTGATTTTTATTTACTAAGGCTTGGTGATGTGAATTAGTCTGCTTATCCCAATAACCATAATGCAAGGCAAGGTTTTCTTTGTTGCACCAGGCAAATAAATAATCTTGGTAGCAATCGTCATAATGTTTTTCAGCATCAGATTTAAGTTCATCTGCTGATAATTCAGTATTTTCGCGTAATGTATCGTCTCTATAGTCAGTGTTGGGCTGTAAGTAATGCATTATGTATTTAGTCGTTAACCATTGGGTTGATGGAGTTCACAGTATTGTATTACATTTATTACTTTTAAAGTCTCTATGCACTAGCTTTTTAGTGTGATGATCGAGTACTATTAATAATATTTTCAGATAATATAAAAAGAGGTGTTTATGGAGCGTCGTGATTTTATTGGGTTGAGTGTAGCTGGACTGGGTGCAAGTATGGTTTCTTCAAAGTTGGCTGCTGCAGAAACTGGAAAGAGAAATATGGCGGGTGGCGTCTATTATACTAAAGAAAACCCAGGTCGGTGGAGTAAGAAAATAGCAGGTCATTTACCCACTTTAGACGTTAAACGTAAGGGTAAAAAAACAACCATTGAAGTAGTCACTGCACATGGCATGGATGGCTATAAGCATTATATTGTTAAGCATGTATTACTTGATCAGGGTTATAACTTTTTAGATGAGAATATGTTTGATCCAATGAAGGATAAGATTCCAGCCTCTTCTTTTGAGTTAAAAGCCTATAAAGGGACTGTTTATGTATTAAGTATGTGCAATAAGCATGATGTGTGGATGAATTCTATAACAGTTTGATTTGTAAAAACCTAAGAGTAAGCAGGTCTTACTCTTAGGTTTTTAATGGTTTAGATATCTTACCGACTATAGTAACGCGCATCTTTTAATGCTTTAAAGATGATGGGCTTCATTTGTGAAGCTAATAAAGTACCATCAATAGGGTTGTCGTTAAGGTCTGTTGCCAGATTCTGATGTTGAGTTGTTGATTTAAAGGGAATAACTAATTTTCCATAGTCATTGATTAAGCCTATATCACTCCAGCTTGCAACGGTGACAGACCTGTTTTCTACAGGGCTGGCTAAGTCCACACCTAAACTATAATCATAGACAGGGTTTGTAACACCAAGGCGACTTAAAAGTGTTGTACTAATATCCATATGACTGGTGCGTTGATTGATTGTTTTAGGGGCTGTCAGGGGTATTGAAATGATCATCGGCACTCGGACTTGCCAATCGGTAAATGCAGAATTATGTCCCCAGCGGCCTCGCTCCATGAACTCTTCTCCATGATCTCCTGTAATGATAACTATTGTATTATCAATATCACCTGATTTTTGTAGAGAATCAATGATGCGTTGTAACTGTATATCAATTCCATAAGCGGAATTATCATAACGGGCTTTCATACCTTTGACTTGCGGTGCAAGTTCTTTGCGAGAAAGGCCGGCATAATCTAAAGTTTGAAGATAATCTTTATGTACAATCGCGTTATCAGGAAATGAATAACGAGCATGTGTGGCTTCATAAAATATAAACCCATAAAAAGGCTTTGAAGGGTCTCTGTTGTTTATGTCGTTGATGAGTGTGCTGGTATTTAATTTATCGCGTTTCCAGGGTTCGCCAGTATTATTCTCAATTAATTTATCTGATGGAATCTGACTAAAAATAGTTTGATCTAATTCTGGGTAAGTAAACTTGGCACTGGTATAAATAAAGTATTGATAGTTGTATTCATTTAGGACGTCAAATAAGACAGGACCTTGCCGCTTGCGTAAAAACATATCCCAGTAATTTCCTGGAATGCCATAAAACAGAGAAAAAAGACCTTGGCGTGTACCATTTCCACCAGAATAATGTTTGGTGAAATTCCAGGACTGTTGTGCGAATCGAGATGCATTAGGCATAATCTCTGGTGTTAATAAATCCCAACGCATGGACTCTGAAACCAGCATAATGATATTAAACGGCTTATCAACTTTTGATAATACTATTTTATGTTTTGGGTATTGCAGCTTGCCAGTGCTTTCTTTTAGCTTGATTTTTGACGATTTTTTTATATCCACTCCTAACGAACTCAGAAATGTATTCATTTTCATGGGTTGATATAAAGGCATCGCATCACCTCTATCCATAACAGGGCCGTATAGTTCAGCTCTGCTAATGCCATAAATACCACGTTCAAACAAGGTGGCTATTAGGAAAAGGATGATAACCCGGGCGCTTGTAATATGAAAAGTAGGGAGTTTAATGGATAAAATCAGGCTGCATATATGCACGGCTAGAAGTGTTGATACATATCCCATGATGAGCAGCCCATTTGTTTGGTCTGCACCTAAAGAATCAATACCACCGGGCGTTGTTAATAAATTCCAGACAAAACCATTGATGTGAAAAGCATATAAATCAAATAAGTGACTATCTGCAAAAACAAATAAATGACCAAGTAGGGATAATATGATAGCTATGCTGATGGCAAAGGTACGCCAACGTCTTAACAGCCAATAACTGATAATTGCAGGTGCTTGATACATTACCCCGTAGGTAAATAATACGAAAATGGTATGAACTTGATCGCGTAAAGTTTCATTTGGAACATCATGTAAAAAATTAATACATAAAAAGACACTGAATAGCCACGTGCCAATAAAATAGATAGTTAGATTAATATGCTTCATTTAATATTTTATGATGTTCTTAAGAAAGTTGGGGGTAATTAAGTGTGTAAAAATAATGCTATTATAAGCAATAATTGATAATTTATTAAAAACTAATGAAACAAACGCATAAATTCACTCATATAAAAGCAGACCTATTGTTTTTAATAAGTTCAACAATTTATTTGCTTGTTTTACAAGCATTGTTACGAATTCTGTTGTTATGGCGAAATAGTGAGCTGAGTACTGCTATACCCAATAGTGAATTAGCTAATTCATTTTTGGTAGGTTTAAGGTTTGATTTGATTATGACATCATACGTTATGATTCCACTGGTGTTAGGGCTTTTGCACCCTAGAGGAATTAATCAAAAAATTGCTGTTATATGGCTGGCTTTTGTCGCTAGTTTTTTTACATTTTTGTCGGTATTAGAACTCGATTTTTATCATGAATTTCATGTTCGTTTGAATAGCTTGGTGTTTCAGTATATTCGAGAGGATGCTGAGACGGTTATAAGTATGGTCTGGTATGGGTTTCCCGTTATACGATATTTTGTTCTTATTGGGGTAATTAGTTGTTTATTTTATTGGATACTTTCAAAAACCAGTCACAGAATCATTAAAAACCGAAGTACTGGTTCATCGTATTTAGTAAGGTGCTGTTCTTTTGTTCTTGTGACAGCTGTTACCGTGGTGGCGGCAAGGGGAACCGTACGTTCTGGCCCACCTTTACGCTGGGGCGATGCTTTTCATAGTGAGTATCTATTTGCAAATCATTTGGCTTTAAATGGAAGTTATACCCTTACCAAGGCTTTTATTGCAGAGTTTAAAGAGGATAATCAAAAGCATTGGCTAGGTAAAATGCCTAAACAAGAAGCGATTGATATCATTCAGAAACTCCTGTTTACAGAAAAAGACAGTTTAATTAACCCTGAACATTCTCCCGTTTTTCGTACTTATCAGGCTGGTTCATCTATCACGAAATCTCAAAAGCCTAATGTGGTGTTAATTTTAATGGAGAGTTTTAGCGGCGCATTTGTAGATAGTTTGGGTCATGATTATGGCATCACACCGGAATTTGATCGTTTGAGGGAAAGAGGGGTGTTGTTTGAAAACTTTTTTTCAAATGGAACACATACCCATCAAGGTATGTTTGCCTCCATGGCTTGTTTCCCAAACTTGCCTGGGTATGAAACGCTGATGCAATTGCCCCAAGGAGACACAAAATTTGCTGGGGTATTGAAGATAGTTAAAGACAGAGATTACCAAAGTCTTTATGTCTATAATGGTGATTTTGCATGGGATAATCAACGAGGATTTTTTGGTGGGCAAGGTATGGAAAGATTTATTGGGCGACATGATTATGTTAACCCGAAGTTTTCTGATCCAACATGGGGCGTATCGGATGAAGATATGTTTAATCGGGCTGCTGAAGAAATAGATAAAATTCCAGCTGACACACCATTCTTTGCTTTTTTGCAAAGTCTATCTAATCATACGCCTTATGCATTACCCGACCCATTACCTATGGATGCAATTACGGGGTTTGGTGGGTTAGATGAGCATTTGACGGCTATGCGATATTCTGACTGGGCTTTGGGTGAGTTTTTTAGAAAAATAGAGCAATCTGAGTATTATAATAATACAATTTTCATCATCGTTGGTGATCATGCTTTTAGTACTAACAATCAAGTAACTAATATTGATTTGTTAAGGTATCACGTTCCACTACTTATTTTGGGGCCAAATATTGTTGAAAAATATGGTAGTACCCAATCAATCGTTGGATCTCAAGTTGATATAGCTCCTGTTATTGCCGGCTTATTAGGTGGCGAGTCTTCCCACAGTTGCTGGGGCAGGGATTTGTTAAATGTTAATGATGCTGGTTTTGCAGTGATTAAACCTTCGGGGTCTGACCAAAGTACGGCTTATATTGATGGTGATGTGATTTTGGTTAAACAACCTCATTTGGATGAGAAGTTGTATCGTTATCAGCTTGGAAAACAGACAGGGGCAGAATTAGTTTCAGATCATTCCAAACTTATAGCAATGAATAAAAAATTAGAAGCTTTTATTCAGACTGCGATGGATGCCTTGTTACATGGCAAGGCAGGGTATGAATAGTTAATAGAGAGGGAAAATATCTTCGATAACTAGCTGTTCTTCATGTTAGATGTTGAATTAATTCTATGCACGTTTTTAATTGTTTTTTAGACTATTATCAAATTGACTTTTAAACATTGCTTTCATACTGGGGTCATTTGTCCAGTTTTTAAGAAACCGTTTGAGGTCTTTTGTTTGAGCTTTTTTGAAAGTATTTTTAGAGTTGTGTTGTTTCATTGAATCTAAATCAATGATAGATGTCTTTAAGCCAAAAATAATAAAATTGCTGATTTTTAAATCACCGTGAGATATGTTTAAACTGTGTAGACTATTTATTAAATTTATAGTGGAATCTGCTGCAGTTTGT
>JBJPGG010000125.1:0-19679 GCA_048595505.1 Methylococcaceae bacterium | reverse complement strand
GTGAACATAGCGAGCGTGAACCACCCGATCCCATCTCGAACTCGGAAGTGAAACCGCTTAGCGCCGATGATAGTGTGGCAGGTTGCCATGCGAAAGTAGGGAATTGCCAAGCTTTTAATATTAAAAAACCCAAGTCTTTTGGCTTGGGTTTTTTTTTGCCTGCAGGAAGGCAAATAAATACTCCTGCATTATTTACATTCACCACATTTACGTGGCTTGGACGTGACTGGTTTTGGCTCCTTGCAAAACCAGCATAAATCACATCCTTGTGAATAAGTGCGACCGTATGGTTACAGGAGTAAGAGCAATGCAGGAGCAGTAGTCGAGGGACGGAATCTTTATTTATAGGGAATATAGATGAATGCTCCAGACAAATTCTTGTATTTCAACCGTTACATGCTCTTTATGGTATTCTAGATAACTCCCATTCAGTACACCCATGTACTTTGGTCTGGATCACGACCGCGTGGAGGCAGGAAGTAGAGTAATGTGCTAGGGAAAGAGGTTCTTGGTAGAAAAAATAAATGCAGGCAGTAATTAGTACCTGAGGGCGCGCGCTTTGCCTAAATGCTTGCTAGAACATACACAAATCAGCATTCACTACATCACTGTAGTTATCCTTCATTTTCCATATTGTCAATGTTTAAAGTGCTTCCTGGTTTAGCTAGATAAGCAGTTCCCTCTCCAGTCTCAGGGTCATAGTTGACATACATTTCACCTTCCCAATTAACACTAGCCTCAAAAGCTTCAAAGACTTCATCACTTTCAATCATATCGTTACTACGTGACATATTTAATTTACATAAGGAAGACCGACAGTTTAGTTCTACGCCTGTTAGAACGTCGCTCACTTGAGCAAAGGAATCAAGTGTTATTTTTTCAATTTCAGCACTCCATTCTGGATCATCTTGTTCTGCTAAAAATCGCTCTTCATATGACTGTTCTTGTATTTTAATTTGGTCATCACTGGATTCGACTTTATTAGCTTCATTTAATGCAATGGTTTCGTTATTGTCTTCGAATCTTCCTTCGGACTTCTGTGCATTAAGTAAGTCAATATCATTTTTGACTCCAGCAATTGTCGTACTTAGTTCGCTCAGTTTATTGTTAACCTTTTGTAAGGCGGATAAAAAAACAGCATCTTTATTATTCTCAATTTGTAGTGATGATGATTTTTTTTCAGTATCAGGGTATAGATATTTTGACGATGGGTTAGCTGCGACTTGAGTTGCAGAATTAGTTTGGCCAAGAGAATAATAGACTATAAACGTAGTCATTAATAGAATAAAACTTAAAGTTATTTTATATTGAAGTAACATAAGTATCTCCTTTTTTTAATTTTAGTTTGTTGGAGGGAGAGAAAAAGGAGAGAAGTACTATAAATACTCCTCTCAAAGAAGATATTTAATTATTGACGGACTTGGTAGGTATAAAGCCTTGAAACACCTATTGATGTACGAGGAGGAAGCTCGCAAGCTAATACGTATCCAGTATGCGAGTGTTCGGAAACACCAGGGAGATTGACGCGTTGACCTTGTGTACCAAAACCAGTTGTGCCTCTGGTACCGCCATAATATGCGGCAATTGATCCGTTATTATTAACGCCTTGTGCTCTGAATCTGCACTTTACGTCGAATGAAGTGTTGCGATCTACAGCACGAAACCATCCTCCATTAATTTCACCAGCATTTAGCCAGCCATCAAAATCAGTATGCGGGACATTACATAGAACCCAAGATTTAGATGTGTAGTTTGTGTTGTATACGGCACCATGAAAATCATAGGCAATTGCACCGCCTGATCTTCGGACGCAGTTCGATCCTGCATGGTTTTCTGTTTGAGCAAAAGAACTTGTACTAGCAAAAGTTGATAGTAAAGTTAAAAATGCGAGGGTTATTAATTTTTTCATAATTATTCACCATTAAGCTAAATTAAATATATTTGTGACTGTTATTTGTTGCCACGGAAGATATTTTATAAAAGTTAAAGGTAAATTGAAGTTAAGTTATTCACTAATTTAATGTGAATTTTTTAACAATTTTTAACGAGTTTCAGGATGTTAAAAAAAAATTAGTCGAAAATACTCGGGTGTTGACTTCGAATCAGTATTGAAACTATCTGAATGCTTGGTGAAAATAATTGATGCAAAACTATTTCCAAGGCATGATAGGTACGGTTGATATGCTGTTAGCTGGAGCACCATCAATTAGCTTACGGCTGACAGCTATATAAATTAGAGTGTTACGCTGTGAGTCAAATAGGCGTGTGACTCTGGTCTCTTTAAAAAAAAGAGAAGTATCTGCGCTAAATGCGGTTTCTTGTTCAGGTAGTTTGCCTTTAAAAACAATTGGACCAACTTGGCGGCAAGCAATAGAGAATTGAGAGGGGTCTTCAGCTAACCCGAATGCTCCTTTAATACCGCCTTTTTTCGCTTGGCTTATATGACAGCTGACTCCCTGTACCTTGGGGTCATCAAATGCTTGAACACAGACTTTGTGGTTGGCTCCAATCAGTTTCCATGAAGTAGTGATACATCCAATTCTTTCAGCATGAGCAATGAATGGTAAGCTAACCAATAATAAGATGAGAGCAAGAAATTTATTATTCATATCGTCTGTGTGTTTATAGGGAGTGATAACTAATTAATGCTAGTAGTAAGATAAAAATACTACCAGGAGGCAGGTAGTTTACGTTCAATTCTAAGGGTTTTGTTTTCGATGACAATATACCCTCCCTTGGTGAGTTCTTTCATGATTTTATTAATCATCTCTCTTGAAGAGCCAACCATATTAGCTAGTTCCTGCTGTGTAGGTCTACTGTTAATGACATAGATATCATCTTGTTTTGTGGCCATTTCATAAAGAGCCTGAACTGTTCTTTCATAAACATTAGACAACGCCAGTTGCTTTACTTTTTCGGTAAGACGTCTAACCGTTTCTGCTAAATCCTGTATCAAACTAAAAGCAACATCAGGATGATTTGCAAGCCATCTTTTAAAATCTGACTGTGCAATAATTGCGCAACTACACTTTTCTAGTGACATAACTGAAGCGGACCTAGGTTCTGTACTGAGTAGTGCAAGCTCACCAAAATAGGAAATGGGCGTTTGTATTAATAAGGTAACTTCTTTGCCTTGAGCGTCACTGGAAAATACTCGGACTTTGCCGGATAGCAGAATATATAGTGAATTTGTTTCGTCACCTTCAGTAATAATGAAAGAATGTTTTGGGAAGGAGTTTTTTTTTGCTAGCGATGCCAGCTCGGTTATGGTTTCATCCGGTAAAACGGATAGAAAAGGGATTTCTTTAAGACCTGAGAAAACTTCTTGCTGCATGCTGTGATCCGTTTATATACAGTGGGACAGGTGGGAAAATTATATACCTATTTACGTATAGCTGAAAGAATTGTTTCGTTGCCCAGTGAAACCCATGACTAACAGTATAAATGCTGGCTATGATTTTTACTGGAATAATTTTAGGCACTATTCAAAAAAATATATTTATTCTGACATATTTGTGTTTCCTGTATTATGCATTTTCTATAGTAAAGTTATATATGTTTTTGTATGACTATACTTCGCGCGACCCTGTGAAGTATATGATGTGAATTTACTTTTGTATTTGTTTTTTGTGAGTCGTTGTAATGTCATTAGATGAAAAATTAAGTATTGAATTGCAAAAATTGCCCCAAGAAGTGCAACAGCGGGTAATTAATCAAATTGAGTTGTACCAGGAAAATGTGATGCATTCAGGCCTGGAAACACCTGATAATGTAGGTGTTTTTAAAACGCTACCCAAAGTCTGGGGGTGTAGTTTATTTGTTGCTGAAAATTGTATTCGAAATCCTGATTTACTTCATAATCTGGTTACTAGTGGTGATCTTTTTTCATCGCAACGGCGACAGCAGTATGCTGAACATCTAAGTAAACTACTGATTGATTCAGAAAAAACATTAATGCTTGTGTTACGTCAATTCAGATGTCGGGAAATGGTGCGTATTGCATGGAGAGACCTTGCTGGTTGGTCTGACCTGGAAGAAACTTTGAGCGACTTAACCGAACTGGCTGAAGTGTGTATCCAGTTTGCACTGGATTATCTTTATCAGCAGGCTTGTGAGCGACGAGGTGTGCCGACGACTGAAGAGGGAACATCGATTAATATCGTAGTGCTTGGTATGGGGAAGTTGGGTGCTTGGGAACTTAATTATTCATCTGACATTGATTTGATTTTTTCGTATGCGGAAGATGGTGTATTGAATGATCGGAAAGAGACGACTTATGGCGAGTTTTTCAGTCGTATTTGCCGTAGTTTAGTGAAAGTATTGGATGAAATAACAGCAGATGGCTTTGTTTTTAGAACGGATATTCGTTTAAGGCCTTTTGGGGATAGTGGTCCGATTTTGATGACGTTTGATGGTATGGAGAGTTATTATTTGACTCAGGCCAGAGAATGGGAGCGTTATG
Organism: Methylococcaceae bacterium; assembly: GCA_048595505.1. Classification (GTDB taxonomy): domain Bacteria; phylum Pseudomonadota; class Gammaproteobacteria; order Methylococcales; family Methylomonadaceae; genus QPIN01. The sequence goes on along the minus strand of JBJPGG010000125.1, from coordinate 15,217 downwards.
CGATGATTAAGGCTCGACAGGTTGCCGGTGATTTTAATTCGGGTAAACAGCTTGCAGCATTGATTAATCCCTTTGTGTATCGACGCTATTTGGATTACGGAGCATTTGAAGAGTTACGGTCTTTAAAAATTAAAATCACCCAGGAACTGATGCGGAAAGACCGCATGGAAAACGTCAAACTGGGTCCAGGAGGAATTCGTGAAATTGAATTTATTGGTCAAGCTTTCCAGTTGATTAGAGGTGGCCAGGAAACCGCATTACAAGAACGAAGTATTTTGAAAATTTTGAATATGTTAGGTGAAATGAAGTTAATTACATGGGAGGATGCAACACAGCTTCAGGCATCCTATTGTTATTTGCGCAAAGTTGAAAATCACATACAACAATATCAGGATAAACAGACGCATGACTTACCTAATGATCCATTAGAGCAGCGAATGTTAGCTTTTTCAATGGATTATTCTGACTGGGGAACTTTTAAAGCTAAACTCGATAAAATAAGAGCAGAAGTACATAGTGTATTTGATCAGGTTTTTTCTTTGTCAGGCCAAGTTGATATTAAAAATAGTGCTGAAAAAATTTGGACTGGTGATAGTGAAGATGATTCTCTGCAATTTCTGGAGCAGCATGGATTTTTATATGCTCAAGATACCTTAAAAGTGATAAATGATTTTAAAAGTTCTAGAGCAATTAGCCGTTTAACTACAAAAGGTGCCGATGTTATTGACCGCTTAGTACCGCAGTTAATCGATGCATTGCAAGTGGTTGATAACGAAGATGTAACCTTAAAAAGAGTGCTTGATTTATTTGAGGCTGTAGCGGGTAGAAATGTATATTTGTCGCTGTTAGCTGAAAACCCGGGTGCATTAACACAGTTAATTAAATTGTCATCTGCAAGTCCCTGGATTTGCCACTATCTTGCTCAATATCCTGTATTATTTGATGAGCTACTTGATACACGGTCATTGTATGAACCATTAAACAAGCAACAATTAACTGATCAGCTAGAATTATGCTTGGCAAATGTTGAAGTAGATGATTTTGAGCAATTGATGATAAAGCTCAGGCAATTTAAACATCTAAATATATTGCGAATTGCTGCAGCAGATATTATGGATGTAATACCGGTGATGGTGGTGAGTGATTATTTAACTTATGTCGCAGAAGTTGTTTTGCAGCAGGTGATAGATAAAGTTTGGCAAGTATTAACTGCAAAACATGGTTTTCCTCCTGGTGCCAGCATTAAAAATATGGGCTTTACCATTTTGGGTTTTGGTAAGCTAGGGGGGATTGAGCTTGGGTATGGCTCAGATTTAGATATGGTTTTCTTATATGGCTGTAAAGATGGTATTGTTTTAACTGACGGTAATAAACCCATAAGCAGCTCACAGTTTTATGTGCGATTAGGGCAGAAAGTAAGGCATGTTTTAGATACTAAAATGTTATCGGGTGTGCTTTACGAAGTTGATATGCGTTTACGCCCTAGCGGTGATTCCGGTTTATTGGTTACGCATATTGATAGTTATGAAGATTATTTGAAAAAAAATGCATGGACCTGGGAGCATCAGGCCTTAGTTCGTGGTCGGTTTGTTGCTGGAGATAGTGAATTAAAACAGCAATATGAAGAGATACGACAACGAATTTTGAGTTTACCTAGGGAAAAATCAGCGCTAAAAAAAGAAGTGCGGGATATGCGAGATAAAATGCGCGATGCCTTGACTCAGCATGAAGCAGAGCTTTTTGATTTAAAACAAAGCATTGGTGGTATTGTCGATATTGAGTTTATAGTACAATTTCATATCTTAGCGCATGCTTCAGAAAATAAAGACTTAACAATCTATACTGATAATATCAGGTTGTTGGAAATGTTAAGTCAGCATGGCTATATTTCGGATTTAAATGCTAAAGTTCTTAAAAATGCATATTGTGAATATCGGGATTATGGGCATCACCAAGTACTTCAAGGTGGACGTGCAGTCGCACAAAAAGATGATTTTGTAGAAATACGAACTCAGGTAGAACAAATTTGGCATGAATATATGACACAGGCAAGCGAGTAGGCTATAAATATGATGACGATGGATGACCGAGATGGTTTAATTTGGATGGATGGTGAATGGGTTGAGTGGAGAGAAGCAAAAGTTCATGTTTTAACGCACACCTTACATTATGGCGCCGGTGTGTTTGAAGGTTTAAGAGCCTATCATGCCGAGCAAGGGACCGCTATTTTTAAACTTCAACAACATACAGATAGATTGTATCGTTCTGCGCATATTTTAAATATGCAGATTCCTTTTGAAAAAGATGAAATTAATCTAGCTCATCGTGATGCAGTTGCAAAAAACAATCTGGATAGTGCATACATTCGTAGTATGTGTTTTTATGGTTCAGAGGGCATGGGTTTAAGAGCGGATAACCTGAAAGTTCATGTGATGATTGCTGCTTGGGAATGGGGCGCGTATTTAGGCGATAATAGTATGGAAAAAGGAATCCGTATCAGAACCTCATCTTATACTCGAAATCATGTGAATAGCACAATGTGTAAAGCCAAAGCGAATGGGAATTATATTAATTCGATATTGGCATTACAAGAAGCGATATCTACGGGGTATGATGAAGCCTTGTTACTGGATCACGAGGGCTTTGTAGCTGAAGGCAGTGGAGAGAATTTATTTATTGTTCGAAATGGCAAGCTATATACGCCTGAGACTTCTTCTGCATTAGAAGGGATTACACGTGACACCATTATCACTATTGCCCGTGAACAAGGAATTGAGGTAATAGAAAAACGTATTTCTCGTGATGAAGTTTATGTCGCTGATGAAGCTTTTTTTACAGGATCAGCGGCAGAAGTTACCCCGATTAGAGAATATGATGAACGTATCATTGGCTCAGGTGCACGCGGACCGGTTACTGAAACATTACAGACACTGTATTTTGATTATGTTCACGGACGACGGACTGATCATGCAGAATGGTTGAGTTACGTTTCATAAGGTGGCAAATAAACCCTATAAAATCTTAGTTGTCGGCCCATCTTGGGTCGGTGATATGGTCATGGCACAAAGTTTATTTATGACTTTGAAGGCCAATAACCCAAACTGTCAAGTGGACGTTTTAGCGCCTGAATGGTCATTTTCGTTGCTAGATAGAATGCCTGAAGTTACTAAAGCTATCGCCATGCCGTTAGGTCATGGAACCTTTGGCTTGGGTGCAAGGTACAAATTGGGTAAGAGCCTACAATTGTCTGGATATGATCAGGCTATTTTATTGCCAAATTCATGGAAGTCAGCGTTGATTCCATTTTTTGCTAAAATTCCTCTTAGAACTGGATATATAGGAGAATCACGCTGGGGACTTTTAAACGATGCGCGTAAGTTAGAAAAGTCATTACTTACTATGACTGTACAGCGATTTGTTGGGCTTGGTTTTGGAAAAGATGAAAGCCCTAGAAAAAGTGGTTTTCCTGAGCAATACCCTGTCCCAAAACTAGCGATAGAGAAAGACAAACAAATAGCAGTTAGTCAGCAATTTAATTTAACGATAACTGATAATATTCTGGCTTTGTGTCCAGGCGCTGAGTATGGACCTGCTAAACGATGGCCAGCTGAGCATTATGCAGAGATAGCAAGACATAAAATTGAGCAAGGCTGGCAGGTATGGTTATTTGGTTCTGAAAAAGATAGTGAAGTTGCTGAAGAGATTAATAACACTACACAGCATCAATGTACCGACTTTACTGGCAAGACAACGATGGCAGAAGCGGTAGATTTAATGTCTCTAGTGAATACGGTTGTGACTAATGATTCTGGCTTGATGCATGTTGCCGCTGCGTTGGATAAAAACATAATTGCTATTTATGGTTCATCTGACCCTGATTTTACGCCCCCTCTCAATTCTAAAGCAAAAGTTATTAGTCTACAATTAAGCTGTTCTCCCTGTTTTAAAAGAGATTGTCCCCTAGGGCATACACTGTGTCTAAAGGATATTAAATCCAGTCTAGTATTAGAGAGTATTAACTAGCTATGAGAGTATTGATAGTTAAAACCTCTTCAATGGGGGATTTAATTCATACCTTACCTGCAGTTACCGATGCTAAAAAAGCCATTCCAGGTATTAGTTTTGATTGGGTTGCTGAAGAAGGGTTTTCAGAAATCCCCTCATGGCATCCAGCCATCAATAAAGTGATACCTATTGCAATGAGGCGCTGGCGAAAAAACATTGTTAGTGCACGTGGAGAAATTGCTCGCTTTGTAAATGAACTTAAATACCATGAATATGATCATGTAATAGATGCACAGGGACTGATAAAAAGTGCTTTAGTTGCACGATTGGCAAAAGGACTGCACAGTGGAATGGATAATAAATCATGCAAAGAGTCTTTGGCTTCTTTGTTTTACAGTAAAAAATACGCTATTAGCAAACAAGCGCATGCCATTGAGCGGATAAGAATGCTTTTTGCAGATGTTTTGGGCTATCAATATGATAGCAGTAGTCTTGATTATGGTTTGTTACCCTCTTTTTTTAACGACTATAATGAGAGTGTTACTCCGTATCTTGTTTTTTTGCATGGGACTAGTGGTGATTATAAATTATGGCCAGTAGAACAGTGGAAATTGTTAACAGATATTGCGACAACTCATGGTTTTACAGTCTATCTTCCCTGGGGAAGTGAGCAAGAACGAATAAGGGCAGAATTAATTGCCAATGACTTTGCCTCATGCCATGTATTACCGAAGATGAATTTGACTGAAATAGCGGGTTTAATTGCTCATGCATCAGGGGTGGTTGGAGTTGATACAGGATTAGCTCATTTGGCTGCTGCCATAGCCATTCCAGGTGTTACTATTTATGTGGATACATATCCAAGGCTTACCGGGTCCTGTGGGAGAAATCAAATATGTATCAGTAAAACTAAAGCACAACAGACAATAACAACTATGGCTGGACTTGAGTCTGTCTATAGTGAGACGCTATTGGCTGATGAAATTTGGCAATGGCTAGCTAAAAAATTAAGGTGATTTAAGGTGATACAGGAAAACGAACAAGTAGATAAAAGATTTCAGGATGGTTTACTGAAGAAAGGTAAACTATCAAAACAGGATTTAAATAAAGCGTTAAGGGTACAAAAGACATCTTTCGATAAATCATTGCCTAATTTACTCATCAAGCTAGGTTTATGTTCTGAACTTGATGTGGCAAATGCGTTATCCGCCTACACTCAGTTTCCGATTGTTAAAGCGGCGGATTATCCTGTTGAGTCGCCATTGCCCAGTGAAATTTCAGAACGCTTTCTAAAGTATTATCAGGTGATTGGTTTAGAAAGCAATGATGAGGAAATCAGTATTGCGGTAGGTGATTCTGAAGAGAAGTTTGTTGTTGACGCTTTGGAATTGGCAAGTGGAAAACAGATAAATGTAAAAATCGGCCTGGTGTCTGAGATCAATGCGGCCTTGGAAGTTCAGTATGGCAATGGAAAGTCACAAATGGATCAAATCGTAGATGATTTGGATGAAGCTGAACCAGACTCTGAAGATTTAGAACATTTAAAAGACTTAGCAAGTGAAGCACCTGTTATTAAAATGGTTAATTTGATTTTACAGTCAGCTATTGAAATGCAAGCTTCAGATATTCACGTAGAACCTTTCGAACAAACTTTGAAAGTCAGATTGCGTGTTGACGGGGTATTGCAAGAAATTGAGTCACCTCCCGTTACTTCAACGGCAGCGGTTTTGTCCAGAATCAAAATCATGGCCAAGCTTAATATAGCAGAACGTCGATTACCTCAAGATGGCCGAATCAAATTGCAAATGCTGGGCAAAGAGCTTGACCTCAGAGTTTCCACTATACCCACTATGTATGGTGAGAGTGTTGTAATTCGATTGCTAGATAAAGAAAATATAGTTCTGGATTTTGAAGCGTTAGGGTTGACAGGTAAACATTCACAGCAATTTATTGACGTATTAGCGCGGCCTCATGGCATTATTTTAATCACCGGCCCGACCGGTAGTGGTAAATCAACCACTTTATATACAGCGTTAAAACGGTTAAATACGACAGAACGTAAAATTATTACTGTAGAAGATCCAGTGGAATATCAACTGGAAGGAATTAACCAGATTCAGGCTAAACCACAAATAGGCCTAACCTTTTCTTCAGCATTAAGATCAATTGTACGACAAGATCCCGATGTCATCATGATTGGTGAAATGCGTGACCTGGAAACGGCTAAAATTGCTGTGCAGTCAGCATTAACCGGACATTTGGTTTTATCTACCTTGCATACCAATGATGCCGCAGGAGGGGTGACACGATTGCTGGATATGGGGCTGGAAGAATATCTGATAAGTTCAACAGTCAATGGTATTTTGGCTCAACGGCTAGTAAGAAAGTTGTGTCCACAGTGTAAGGAATCATACCCGGCACCGGACTCAGTCATTGAGGAAATGAAATTAAGGCGATTCGTTGATAAGGGCGGCATACATTTGTATAAAGCAGTAGGTTGTTCGGCTTGTGGCGATATAGGCTATAAAGGTCGTCAGGCAATCATTGAATTTCTGCCTATGTCTGAGAAAATTCGTAAGCTAATTATGAAACATGAAGAGGCTGCAGCAATACAGCAACAAGCTATTGATGACGGAATGTTAACCATTTATGACGATGGGCTGCTTAAGGCATTGGAAGGTATTACGACCTTGGAAGAAGTGTTACGGGTGACTACGGAGTCCTGATGCCATTATATTCATATAAAGCAGTTAACAGTCAGGGAGAAACGGAAGACGGAGTTAGAAATGCCGTTGACCAACAAGCCTTGTTAGTCGAGTTACAGAGTCAGGGGTTTATTCCTATTCGGGTTGAACCGGCTAAGGATAAAACTTTTCTGGGGTTCAAACTAGGCAAGTCTGCAGTCCGTTTATCGCAGAAGGAAATCTTGGTATTGACCGGAGAACTGGCAACCTTGCTTGAGTCTGGCTTACCTCTGGATCGATCCTTAAAAATACTGATTGACTTGACTGAGGATAATGTAAAGCTCAGCGCCATGATTTCTCAAATACTCGAAAAAGTAAAAGGTGGCGCCTCATTGGCGGATGCTTTAGAAAATCAGGTCAATGTATTTTCTCGCTTCTATTTGAATATGATTCGTGCAGGTGAAATGGGTGGTAACCTGGGCGATGTGTTAACAAGGCTGGCTGAATATCTGGAACGATCTCAGGAATTAAAAGACACGGTGGCGACGGCATTGATTTATCCCGCCATACTTTTGGTTATGTCGCTGGCATCATTATTTGTAATGCTGACTTTTGTTGTGCCACAGTTTACCGAAATGTTTGAAAGCTCAGGAAAGGCTTTACCTGTTCCAACTCAGATTGTGGTGGCCTTGGCAGATGGTCTACAGAGCTATTGGTGGTTGATATTGTTAATCATTATCAGTGTTAGCAGTTATATGAAAGCACAACTGGCCGACCCGGTAACAAGAAAAGTCTGGGATGGCCGTTTTCTGGTGATGCCGCTGTTTGGCGATATTCTTTTACACATGGAAACGGCTAATTTAAGTCGTACCTTGGGAACTTTATTGGGTAATGGGGTCTCTATCCTGAAAGCTCTGGGAATTGTTAAAGAAACCACAGGAAATTCTGTGATTGCAGATGTACTTGAAGATTCGGAACAACAGTTAAAGCAGGGTAAAAGTATGTCAGACGCATTGATAAGCAGTGACTGTTTCCCCAAGCTGGCGATACAAATGATCAAAATGGGTGAAGAAACAGGGCGCTTGGAAGAGATGCTACTGCGTGTTGCCATCATTTATGATAAACAATTACGGACATCGATCGAGCGTATGCTGGCGATGTTAGAACCGATACTGATTATTACCTTGGGGTTGATGATTGCAGGTATTATAGTTTCAATATTATTAGCCATATTAAGTGTTAATGATTTGGCATTTTAGAATAAAGGAGTTTTTAATTGTGAGAGTTAAATATAACCGTACAGAGAGCGGTTTTACATTGCTGGAATTATTGGTAGTGTTGGGGATTATTGCGATGTTGGCTGGTATTGTAGGTCCGCAGGTTATGAAACATATGGGAGCCTCCAAAACCAAAGCAGCAAGAGTGCAAGTAGAGGACTTATCAGCTGCATTGGATATGTATAAACTCGATGTGGGGAAATACCCAACATCAGAACAAGGATTAGCTGCATTGGTGGAAAAGCCTTCGGATAGTAAGCGTTGGAATGGACCTTATTTGCGTAAGACTAAAGTACCCAAAGATCCATGGGTACAGGATTATCATTTCAGTTCACCCGGTAGTCATGGAAAATTTGATTTATACAGTTATGGTTTGGATGACAAAGAAGGTGGTGAAGGAGAGGACCAGGATATAAATAGCTGGGAATAAAATGCCAGAGCAGGCAATGTCTTATCAGCAGCGTGGGTTTACCCTAATAGAATTATCAGTTGTATTGTTGATAATTGTGTTGGGGTTTGGTGCGATTAGTATTGGTATTTCTTCCGGAAACAAGTCGTCCCAATTAAAAGCAGCTGCCAGAGACATGGCATCTGCATTACGCTATGCCAGAGGACAGGCTTTAATTTCTCACAAAGAAGTGGCTGTAGCCATTAACCTTGCAGAAAATAATTATAATATTAGTAGCCGAGATAAGGTTTATCATTTTTCTGATGAAATTGATTTGACATTGGTTATAGCTCAAGATGAATTTAAGGATGAAGAAACTGGACATATACGGTTTTATGCCGATGGATCATCCAGTGGTGGCCGAATTACAATGGAATGGGGCGAATTAATGTATCGGCTTGATGTTAACTGGTTGAGTGGTAAAGTCGATATTAGTGATGAATAGCAATAAAGGTTTTTCTCTGCTGGAAATTCTGGTGGCCTTCAGTATTATGGCTGTTTCACTGGGAATCGTACTTAAGATATTTTCATCAGGTGTTAATACAGCAATCATAGCCGAAGAATATACCATGGCAACCCAGATTGCAGAATCATTAATGGCAAAAACAGGCATTGAAGAGCCGCTTGAGGAAGGCGAACACAGGGGAACGGAAGCTGACAAGTATGACTGGAAGGTTAATGTTAGCATGCTGCCAAAACCTGAAATAGATGAGGAATCTCCTGTTAAGCTTTTGACCGTGCAAGTCATAGTGAAATGGGGCGATGGTAACGAAAACCAGCGTACTATTGAATTAAATACGGTCAAAACAATGCAGGCGGATGATGAAGAAGACGACGACGACTAATCAGCAACAGGCAGGTTTTTCTTTGCTTGAAGTTTTGTTGGCCATGTCTTTGCTGAGTATTATGGTGGTATTGTTATTCAGTAGTTTAAAAGTGGGTGCTGAAAGCTGGAATAAAGGCGAAAAAAAAATCACTGCAGTTAATGAAAAAGCCGTGACTTATCAGTTTTTTAAACGCCATTTGCCATCGGTAAGGCCATTATGGGATGACTTCTCTAATGATGAGCCAAGTTTCTCTTTTCAGGGCGAGCGCGATAAATTACAGTTTGTTTCGGTATTTCCCGCTAGTGCTGGTCGCAAGGGCATACAGCTTTTTGAAATCAGTTTTGATAAAGCTGATAACGGTGCAGTCAAGGTCCTGCTCAAGCCATTTTATCCGCCTCTAGAATATCAGGACTGGGAGGAAGACGAGCAGGTATTATTGGAAAACGTGGAAAAATTTGAGCTATCTTTTTTTGGTAAGGAAGATGATGAAAGCGACAGTGCTTGGGTTGATAGCTGGCAGGAAAAACAATATTTACCTGAGCTGGTCAAAATTAACATTGAACTGGCTGACCATAGCTATTGGCCAGAAATGATATTTGCTATGAAAATGGCAACAGGACTGGGGTTGCCAGATGATGGGCGAGAGGAAGACTAATGAATAAGTCAATGCAATCTGGATTTGCTATGGTAATAGTGATTTGGGTATTGAGTTTACTTACTATTATGGCAGGAAGTTTTGCATTAACCATGCGTCGGGAAACGACAATAGTGAGTGCTGTAAAAGATAATGCAATGACACTGGCTACAGCAGAAACAGGAGTAACAATTGCTCAACAAAGGTTGCTGGAGAGTGATGAAAATAAGCGTTGGCAAGCTGATGGCAGTGTTTATCAGTTACAATACGAAGATGCAGAAATTCGAGTCAGATTGTTTTTAGAGCAAGGTAAAATAGATATTAACAAAGCTGATGAGGTGTTATTAACCTCAATGATGAGTTCTACCTCTTTGGAATTGGATAAACAACAGGCATTGGTTAATGCAATTATGGACTGGCGGGATAATGATGACCTGGTGCGTATTGATGGTGCAGAAAAACAGCAATATGAAGAAGAAGGATTATCCTATCAGCCTGCCAATAAACCTTTTCAATTGATTTATGAGTTACAATTGGTTTTAGGCATGGATGCAAATATTTACAAAGAATTACAAGAGCTTGTCACGGTTTACTCTACGCAGGCTCAGGTGGATTTAGAAGTGGCTTCAAAAGAAGTATTAACAGCTGTTGGAGATATGGAACCAGAAGAATTAGAGGAATATTTGCAGCAACGTACGGATAATAATCAAGCACAACTTTCTACAGCAACTGAACCTGACGCACAAAATGGACAAAAAAATAGCCGTAGTCTGGAACAAGGCGTCTATACTATTATTTCAGAGGCTAGGCTTTTTGGAGAGGTCAGTTCTGGGATAAAGGTAATTATGAAAAAAACAAGCAATGGAAACGAAGGGAATCCATTCCAGGTGCTAGATTGGCAGCAGCTATATCAGGAGTCTTCCTTGTTTGGTGAAGATGTAGGGCAACTAATAGTAACAGAGCAAACAGAGCAAGATGAATCTTAGTAGCAATATTGATTTTGATATAAAACATTTTTTCCTATGGTGGGGAAGAGAGCTGGCTTTTTGGGTGCCAGAGAAACTCAGAGAAGCATTGAGTAATAAAACCGGGTATGTCTTTTTGACAGTAACGTCCGAAGTATTACAGTTTTCTAGAATACATGATGGAGAACAGCATTTTGTAGCTGAAGTCGGACTCGATGAAAAAGGGCAGGAGGAATATCAGCAACTAATTTCTGAAGAACCTGAGTTAGAAAATGCAAAGTATATCGTTAGATTAAGTTCTGAGCAGGCGGTTAAAAAAATATTATATTTGCCAGCAGCTGCAAAAGAAAATCTGCAGCAAGTTGTTGCTTTTGAAATTGATAAATATACGCCATTTAATGCTGAGCAGGTCTATTTTTCAATAAAGATTTTAGAAAAAGAACAAAATGGACAGATTAAAGTATTACTAGTGTTAACCCCTAAGGAGATATTGGATAATGTTTCTGTACAAATGCATAAGCTGAATATATACCCGACAGTCATTGATTATGTAAACGCTGCCAACGATTTTTCCGAAGACTTGGATATATACAATTTATTGCCTGAGTGGCAAAGACCTGGGCAAAATAAAACCACAAAAATTACGATTGCTGTTTTGAGTTTTGTTTTGTTGATGTTAACCATGGCTGTTCTGGTATACCCGGTCTGGAGCGAAGGGCGAGCAGTAGATGGTTTAAGACTTCAGTTAAAACAATTAGAAAAAGATGCTCGCATTGTTCAGGAACAGCAATTAGAAGTTGATGAAATAATTGAAAAAACATCGAGATTGCTAGAGTCAAAAAACAGTAAACCTAGATTAACTGGGTTAATCAATACACTGAGTCAATTAATGCCGACTGACACTTGGTTAACCCATCTAAAGTACGATAAGAATAACCTGCAAATTCAGGGGCAGTCAGCATCAGCCTCTGCACTAATTGGTGTGATGGAGGCATCTCCTTTATTTGCTAATGCGCGATTTGTATCACCGTTAACACAGGATAAAAAAACCGGGTTTGAACGATTTCAAATCAGTGTAGAAGTGAAATCTCAGGGAGGGGATGATGTTGAATGATATATCATATCAGCGCTGGGCTGCTTTAAGCCTGTTTGTAACTCTGTTATTGATAGTGATTTTTGTTGCTATTGTGCCGGTGGTTTCCAGTGGAATGGACTATCATGAACAAAAGCTAGAGTTAATATTTAGGTTACAAAAAGCAAGAGCAATTGTTGCTAGAAAGGATGTTGTAGCCGCTGATAATCAGCGCATTAAGCAAAAATATCAAGAGCAGAATTATTTTACCACGAGTGACACTGTTGCATTGGCATCTGCTGACTTGCAGAAATTGATCAAGTCGTCGATCTCAGAAGCGGGAGGACAATTAACCAGTACTCAGGTCTTGCCAAGTCGTAGTGATGGTAGTTTTAAACGAGTTACGATTAAAGTGAGGATGTCGGGGGATATAGAAGTCTTGCGTAGTGTGCTACATGAAATTGAATCAGCCGTACCTATGATGATTGTTGATCAGCTAGATATCCGCCCAGTACGAGGTAGACGGAATCGAAAAACACGAAAAATTGAATCTAGTGATAAATTAAATATCAATTTTCAGGTTGCCGGATTTATGAGGGAACAAAGCTAATGAATAGTAATGTAATCAAATTACTACTAGGTTTATGTCTCGCAATGCTGCTTATATTGTTGATTGAATGGGCGCTTAGTGACTCCCCTGATCAGCAGTATGATCAACCTTTGTCTATAACTGGCAATCAATCAGCTGAAATGCTTGACTTACCGGAGTTAAAAGTAGCGAAACAGACTCTGGAAAGCTATGCAGATATGGTCGACAGCCCCCTATTTATTGAAGGTCGTAAACCGCTGGTTGATCAGGAAGAAGAAACGATTAGTGAGGAAGTCAGTAAAATTGATGATTTGTCTTTAATTGGTATTTATACCGTTGAAGGCAAATTGCACGCATTGTTCAGCAAACAGAGCGGTGATGAAAAATATTCCAAAAAACCGGAAGGAGACGAAGTGTCTGGCTGGGTTATTATGGAAATACAGTCGGATAAAGTTCTGCTGGAGCGAGCAGGTGATGAGCAGACGCTTATGCTAAGAAAGCCAAGGCCCCAAAAACCAGCACATAAACCAGGGAAAATACCTAAATCAAGAGCGACAAGAAAGTCTAAGCCAAGAGCGAGAAAAAAATCAAAACCCGCAAATCTTGTCAATTAATTAAAATCTCGAGAAGTAAAATGATTAACCGGAAAAAAAATCTCCATTATATTATCGTATTAACCCTGGCAGTGACAGGTTGTGAAATGATGGGGCCGAAGCTACATGAAAAACTACCGCTAGCATCGGTAAAGCATATTAGTGAATCATCAGAGCAGCCAGAAGTTATTTACCAGGAATTGAGTAATGAGATAACAGATGCTGAAGATGAAGATGCGGCCAAAATAGAATTGTTTCCTGGTACAGGAGAGTTTGTTTCTCATCGAAATGCTCGATACCAGGCTCGTAAGGGAACTGGAAAAGGCGAATTTAGTCTGAATTTTGATGATGCCGATTTAGGTGAAGTGACTAAAGTTATTTTGAGTGATATTCTGGGTGAAAATTATGTGTTAAGCCCTAAAGTTTCTGGGAAAGTAACATTACAGACCTCTCAGCCCTTAACTAGAGCCGAATTGTTACCCACTCTGGATATGTTATTAGACATTAATAATGCAGCCATGGTTTTTCAGAATGGACTTTATCAAATAAAATCAAAAGCTGAAGCACTCAGTGGTAGTGCTTTTTCATCCTATAATAATTTTAAGAAAAAAATGCCTGCTGGCTATCAGGTTAGAGTGATACCTGTTAAAAATGTCTCTGTTGAGGAGTTATCAGAGATTATTAAGCCTCTATTGCAAGAAAAAACCATTCTACATGTAGACAACAATAGAAATATGATGTTGGTTGCAGGAACAGCTGTTGAACTAGCACGTACCATGGAAATGGTGAATGCTTTTGATATCAGTGTACTGAAAGGTCGTTCCTTTGGTCTGTTTCCACTAAAAAATGTGGATGCAGCAAAAATTATAGAAGAACTGGAGCAGGTGTTCAATAATTCAGATGGACCCGGGAATAGTTTTTTTCGGTTTATGCAAATTGAGCGGCTCAATGCGATTCTGGCCATTACACACCAGGCTAACTACTTACATGATATAGAGCGGTGGGTGGTAAGACTGGATAAAGCGAATAATGCAGCGGGTGGTGGTGTTATTGTATACAGGGTTCAACATGTTGATGCGGTGGGGCTTTCGACAACTCTAAACGATATATTCAGCCAAAGTGGCCAGAAAAATCGTTCGGCTTCAGTAGCAGCCGGTCGGAAAACTGTGCAAGTGACTAATAAAAATAAGTCCAAGTCAAAAGTTACCAATACGAGGGTGAAATTATCAGCCCCTTCTGTTAGTGATGTTGGAGAGGTTAAGATTATTGCCGATGAGGTGAATAATACGCTAATTATTGTAGCGACTGCACAGGATTATGCAGTAATAGATAGAGTGATTAAACAACTTGATATAATGCCGTTGCAGGTTTTGATTGATGCTACGATTGTTGATGTAACCCTAACTGATAATCTGGAATATGGAATTAAATGGGCATTAAGTCATAATGATGGGAAAAATGCCGCTAGTTCTAATGCAGGAGTGGATTTATTTGATGCTGCTAAAAATGCTGCAATAGCAAGTGCTACAGGTGGTTTTGGGTATGCATTTGTTAGTAATGACTTTACTGCTGTACTAAATGCAGAGTCAGCGAAAGGAAATGTTAATATTATTTCTTCTCCTTCATTAATGGTTTTAAATAATCAGGAGGCGAGCATTCAAGTTGGTACTGAAATCTCGCTTAAAACTGCAGATGTTGCAAATACTAATAGTAGCGGCACCGTAACGACTACATTTCAACAACGTAAAACAGGGGTAACAGTTAATGTCAAGCCTAGGGTAAATGCTAATGGTTTAGTCATTATGGAGATAGAGCAAAGGATTGAGGATTTTGGAGGTACAAGTTCTGGAACGAGCGGAAACCCTGATATTTTGACTAGGGAAATAAAAAGTAGTATTGCTGTTCAAAGTGGTGAAACCATTGTGTTGGGAGGGTTGATTAATGAGAAGAATGATTTTAAAAAGTCAGGAGTTCCTTTTCTACATGAACTTCCCGTAATTGGAGCTTTATTTGGTAACACCACAAAAGATAAAAGAAAAACAGAATTAGTTCTTTTAATTACCCCCCGCGTAGTAAAAAGTAGGCAAGATGCAAAGTTAGTCACCAATGAATTTCAACGTAAA
>JBJPGG010000124.1:0-1996 GCA_048595505.1 Methylococcaceae bacterium | reverse complement strand
CATGAATTCCAGAATCTTGGAACTGGCATAACTTTCTTAAGAAATGCCCGATTTTGTTCATGTAAGTGTCAATTTCACCAGGAGAATATTATCTTTCATATAAAAACGATAAATATAATGTTTAATACATTTGAATTTTTTGTGGCGGCAACTAATATTGCAGATGATGTGTGATTGTGTCAAATGATTTGCAAAATTTGACATTCGCCGACGCCCGCTGATTTAGGTTCACACATTTCATTATAATCCCAAAACCATCGGCGGTTCAAAATTATACCATCATCACCAGAACAGATTCTGGTTTCCTAGTTACACTATGTGAAAGATATGTATTCGAGAAAACAGAACAGAATGTTAACATTTTAGTCTAACCTCCACTTCCACAGCATTTTTCGCCATCTTGAAAATCGCCTGTGGCGCCCGCTGGCTTCCGAGACCAACCGAATATTTGTTTTTATGAGCATCGCGTCGTTATTTATCACGTTTAGACCGCCTAATTCCGCCTGTGTTGAGATCAAAAATAAAATTTTGTTCTGCAACGAAAAAAAACATGGTCACCATTTGCCATGTTAATAATGGCGTACAGGTTCGATCACAGCGCCCCTAGCGACCGTGGTAGTGCCTATTACAAGGCTGTGGCTATGCTTGCGACGAGTCGTAGACATAAATCCCAGGCTATGCTTACGACGATCGCCAATTTCCGGTTGCGCTTGCGCAGTCGGTCATTTTTTGACTTGAATTTTTCGTTACGACTCAGCGTTCCTCGTCTACAATCTACATAACAGACTGTGATTGTATCCGATTGGCCATATTGTATCTCCAGAAGACCAACCTTTTAAGCATGCACTGATGCAATGTATTGTTTTATGACGGATATAACTGTCGTTCCTCGATGCCTAGACCATGCAATGGCAATGCCAACTGCTACCTAAGTAACCTAACTGTAGGTTAGTAGCGTCGGCCCACTTACGATTGCTGAGGCCGGGATCCATCGACTGTGTTCAGTCTGTGTTTGCAACCACCATGGACTCACGCCAAGTCAATAGAAAAGTACTTTAATGCTAGATTTAAATTATTTTTTGGCGCCCTCTTCGCTGCGCTGAAAGCAGCATGGCTGAAGTGCATGAACTGTCGACACACGTGGTAAACTGGCGATCCCGACTGCGCAACCGAAAATTGGCGATCGTCATAAGCATAGCCACTTCGTTATCACTTGTAAACCTATACCTCATACCGTTGTATATTAACATAGCGTGCCATATGTTTATGATATATTTACTCTATGAATATATGACACTAAGCTACACAATTGCCGAGTTTAATACTACTATAAATAACAGAAAGTGAAACAACGGTGTGTGACACAAATTAGCCCATTCCCACCTTTGAAAGGCAGAATTGGAACAACCTTTGACTTCACATGCTTGGTCAAGAAGTAGGTAATCTGATAGGTCCCTCCTATCTTAGATAGACAAAATTGGGGCAACTTTAAGTGGCACGTGCCTTGTCATCATCAGTCAATAAGTAGGTACTAGATTATACTTGTCCATGTATGATGTTATCCGTAAGCACAGCAGATGTCGCAAGAGGAGTAAGTGATATAATGTCTCATTTGAAAACCATTGTTAATGCCTTTGGTCTCACAACACTAATCAAAGTGTGACAAAAATGACAAAGTAACTTACATTGAAGTAAATGACATTGTGACAAAGTGTGACAAAGTGTGACTAAAACAAAGTTTTATTATATTTTATTTTAATCATTTTTATTAAACAAATGTTTACTTTATTTTAATTATTTTCATCAAACAAATTTTTTACTTGATTTCAATTATTTTTATTAAACAAATGTTAACTTTATTTTAATTATTATCTTCTTTTTATTACCAGTTATTTTCATTATTACCATTAACAATTTAATTTAGGCTATCATCATTAATATTTTATTTTTTATTTGTGGTTTTTCTGGGTATCAGTACTCAATGCTTCGTTTCCTG
>JBJPGG010000123.1:0-3756 GCA_048595505.1 Methylococcaceae bacterium | reverse complement strand
TTGATCTTTGTTATTAATAAGCTTTGATTTTTTCTAAATGCAATTAACAATATAATAAACGCAATATATAAAGAAATATCATAATTTAACATAGCGGGATCAGGTCTTTTATTTTGCATCTTTTAATTCTTTTTTTATGCGCTCAAGGGGTCGGAGTTGTTGATCATTACTACAGCCTTCCCCTTTCCCTTCCTTGCTCCCTTTCAAAAGGGCCATTAATTCCCTGAGAACCGTAGAAACTGTCTTTTGTATTTTTTTTGCCAGCAGCTCGGATAAGCCAGTTATATCATGTGCAAAACGACCATGACCTTCTTCAAGTATGCTACGTATGTTTAGGTGCCATGTTTAACAATGTTATCTTTTTCGGGCATCTATTGTAGCAATTATATTGAGACTAAAAGCATAGCAACTGAGACAGCGGGGGCACAATCAGCAATTTCAATTGCTGGGTGTTTGAGTTGATGGGAGAAAAAACCAGAAAAATCCAAATAAGGATAACCAAGATCATCTGCAATTTGTTTAACCAAAAAGCGACCCACCCCTGCCCCAACGATAACGCCTCCATTTAAAACCAAGTTGCGAGACAGCTGTCGTTCACATGCCTGCTGAATTTTATGCTTTTGTTGCGATTTTATATTTTCTGCAAATTGCTTCCATAAAGATAAGTCAGAATTTGCATATTCATACCCTGTCATTCTAGACAATCTTTTTGCACTTGCTAACACTGTTTTTTCAGCCCCATCTGCAGTATCCGTCTGATCATGCGCTTCATTTAGCTCACCTGTTAAGCGATATACATCAGCCATGGTGGCAAAATATTCAGCCATTAATCCCATTTTTTTGCCTTTAAAACAAGCTGATTGAGCAACCGCCATCACTGCCGTTCTGATTATGCCGGTATAAACAAGCTCATCAGAAATCATTCTTTCATAATCGGTCATACCGATAGCTTGAACTTGTTTATCAGCAAAAACCAAAATATCAGTCGTTGTACTTCCTATGTCTATAAATAGTCCTTGCTGTAATTTTACCGCGGCCAATGATGCACTTGCCAACCAATTGACAGAAGCAATAGATTCATAATGACCCGAGTTAATTTGCTCAGGTACTAAAAAACCGGCTAACCCTGCATAAATAAATAATTCAGACCCGGAAAGATATACTTGCATCGCATCAATGATTTGCTTTACACCTTGATCTCGACCATCAAACAAGTCCACAAGTTCACCTGTCATAGTAATGGCATGAATCGATTTATCAACAGGAATTTCTGCCAGTATGCGCTTAACAGCTTGTTCTAAAAATTCCAGACCCTGCCATAATGGACACGGTTGCAAGCAAACCTGAGAAACCTTTCCATTAGGTTCAACAATGGCTGCTTTAACATGCGCACCACCAATATCCCAGCCCATAACACACTGTTGCTGTATATTTTGTATCATTAAACGGTTACGATGATTTGTTTGTTTTTTGTAGTAATAATCTTAGGCTCTTCATCAGTCATCTCAAACACCTGTTTTGCCACATTAACACCTATTGCCTGAAACACTCCAACATAAGAAGTGGTTAAGCGTGAATTTATCTCAACAATCAAAGCTTGATCATCTTCAGTATGAATTATATCAATACCAACATAACCCCATAAACCAGGTATTGCTTTGGCTATCTGGTCAATTAAGCTTTGATAGACATCTGTATTTTCATTAGTACTATTAACCACACAAGCATCTAACTCAAACCGACCCTGATTAATAGAAATCAGCTGTTGGTTACAGCATAGCAAGCAAGCTTTTCCATTGTTAAATAAACAACACAAACTCAACGTATCGCCTTTTATATAAGGTTGAATCACATAATCTGACTTAATCTTAATGGAATCAACAATGCGCTTAAAATCATTATCATTTGTAAGCAGATAACAGTTTAAGCAACCCGCGCCATCTTTGGGTTTAATAATACAGGGTTGAAACTGAGCTACTGAAGAAGCATCCAATACACTTGTTTCTACAACAGCAATTCCATGCCGTTTTAATAGCTGTGCTGTCATTAATTTATCACTACAAACCTGCACTGCTTCAGCTGATGAGTTTAGTAATTGCTTAGAATTTTGCTCTACTAATAAAGAAATTTTTTCTAACTCACCGCCTATCTCTGGTGCTATAGGCCAAACACAATCTGACCTTTCAATTAATGCCGGTAATAAATCGTAAACATTATGTTGTTTAGAAACCCAAACAACTTCAATAGCTTCTGGCAACTCTAACTGCTGACAACGCCAATCTAGTAATACTGAAATCTTTACAGAGGACAACATAACAAGCTCATTCAACAAAGCCATCAACATCAACTGCCCTTCTCTAGCAAGTGATTCAGGCAATTCCTGCTGAGCCAAACCGCCACCTGTAATAAATTCAAAAACCAGTATTTTCTTTAACACGTATATTCCCTTACCCTATTGCATATAGCTATGCGACATATCTTTATTGTGATGCATTTAAAAAATCAACTACACTACACCAATGAAAATAGTTCCGGTTATTGATCTCAAAGACGGCTTGGTCGTTGTCGCAAAACAAGGCCAACGAGAAAGCTACCAACCTATACAGTCAACAATATGCAACTCAAGCTTCATTGAAGATGTGTTAAATGGTTTTTTAACTATTTACCCTTTTAATACCATTTATATTGCTGATTTAAATCGTATTACCAACTCAGGTAATAATAATTCGTTAATTAATAAAGTTTTAGCCGAAAATGAACACATAGAATTTTGGGTTGATAATGGGATAAAAATACAAGACTTTACGCTAAATTCCAATAAAAATTACAAACAAGTTGCAGGATCTGAATACCAAAACGCTGAAGGCATACAAAACCTAAACAGCCCTTTAACAAACACCCTTCTATCTTTAGATTTTTTTCCTGACCTTGGTTACACCGGACCTAAAGAGTTGCTCGAAAATCCAGCCTTGTGGCCACAAGACATTATCATCATGAGCTTAGAAAACGTTGGAAATAATACAGGCCCTGACCTTAAAAGACTTAAATGCTTCCAACAAAGATTTCCTGATAAAAATTTCATTGCTGCAGGTGGAATACGCCATCAAAAGGACTTGCTAGATTTAAATGAAATTGGAATCAATCAGGCTCTCATTGCAAGTGCACTTCATTCTGGAGTGATAAATACTGAAGCAATAAAAAAGCTTATATCCGTAGCACCGTAAATTGGCACTGAATATAAGCTTTTATGCTATGGCAGAGATTTATGCTCCTGCAAAATCTGCCTTCACCACGTCCATGTGGCTCAAATGCCCCCGGGAAACCGAGGCATCTTCAAACAAATTATATAATAATATTAATTATACTTTGTTTGCAGCAAATGGATGCTCTGAAGTACCTTTAGCAGCAACAACTTCAGCAGCTGTTGGTGTTCCAGCAACAGCATTTACGATAGACTGTTTAACAGCATCGTAGTTGTTTTTCTCGATTGCTGCATCATCTTCTGCTAACCAGTGAATGAATACACCAACAGAAAGGAACAGATCATCAGCTTCGTCAGCTGGAATAGTTCCATCTTCAACACAGTCAGCAACAGCCATTGCAACACCACGTTGTGCTGGTCCAAACATTTGAACTGCTTGCTTAGAACCTTTGATTGTTACTTTGTTGAACATAACAGTTGCTGGCTTAACCATCAGGTTAGGAGCAACAACAGCTAAAAGACTAGAAAAACCATCTTTATTGTTTGTTAAGCAG
>JBJPGG010000122.1:0-13784 GCA_048595505.1 Methylococcaceae bacterium | reverse complement strand
GTGGCTTGTTTTAAATGTCCAACCTGTCCAGGAACTAAAAATATTTTTCTATGACCTAAATTTTTTGATACCATCCATGATTGAGTGGCGGGTGGATATGAACTGGTGTTAGCGCTTGTAGATACCAGTGGCCCCATATTTTCTTCACATAGCTGCTGAGCTATTGGATGTGCGGTTACTCTTACCGCCAAAGAAGAATGCGCGCCGGTTAGCCAATTGGGTACCCAGGGTTGAGCGGGGATTATCCAGGTGACTGGCCCTGGCCAGCTTGCTTGAATGCGAGAAGTGATTTCGTCATTTAATTCTAGATAAGGTTCAAGCTGAGACAGTGAGGAAGCAATTAGAATTAGCCCCTTTTCAACTGTTCGTTTTTTTATCGCTAAAAGTTTATATACTGCTTCTTGATTGAGTGGATCACAACCCAAGCCATAGACAGCCTCGGTAGGATAAGCAATGACTTCACCCGCATCGATTTTTTCTATAGCTAGTCGAATTTTAAAAGAACAGTTTGCTGTCATGTTGATTTGTTTTTTGTGAGAGATCAAGCCTCCAAATGAGGCTCTTGCTCTTTGTACATTTAACCTTTAACCTGCTCTTTAGGCCCATTAATATCTTCAGGGTCTCCCTCATAAGGTGTTGCATATTTACATTCTTTTTGTGGGCAAACTTTTTCCGGGCCTCGTCTTTTGGTGCTTTTTAATGTTAAAACAGGCCAGTCACAATTAGGACAATTTTCTTTTACAGGAGCATTCCATAAGGCATAGTCGCATTTAGGGTATTCAGAACAAGAATAAAATATTTTTCCATAACGTGATTTACGCTTAAGAATATTACCTTGGTTACATTGAGGACACTCAACTCCAGTATCTAAAGGTTTTTCCAAAGGTTCAATGTGTTTGCATTTAGGGTAAGAACTGCAACCAATGAATTTACCATATCGGCCAGTTTTAATGACTAAAGGTGAATCACATTTTGGACAGCTTCTACCTTCGACTATTTCTGGTTCTGCGACTGTTGTACCATCGTCATTTAGATTACGTGTATAGGAACAGGTGGGGTAGTCGGTACAACCAATAAAGCGGCCGTTGCGCCCTAGTCTGATGGAAAGTTGTTTGTCGCATTCAGGACATTTTTCATCTAGAGCTTCCTGGGTAACATCTTTGCGTTGTACGCTTTCTTCTTTTTCAGCGATTAGTTTGGTGAATGGTTTCCAAAAATCATGCATTAATGGAATCCAGTCTTTTTCTCCTCGAGCGACAGCATCTAAGTCATCTTCTAAGTTGGCGGTAAAATCATAATCAACATATTTAGTAAAATGATCTGTCAGGAATTTGTTAACGATACGTCCGACATCTGTTGGGTAAAATCGCTTAGTCTCCAGAGTGACATATTCTCTGTTTTGTAAGGTGGAAATAATGGCTGCGTATGTAGATGGCCGGCCTATGCCATGTTCTTCTAATGTTTTTACCAGACTGGCTTCACCGTAACGTGGAGGAGGCTCGGTAAAATGTTGAGTAGTAATGATATCCTTTAGCGGAACCGGACGGCCTTCTTCCATCGGGGGCAGAAAACTTTCTTTATCATCACTTTCCTTACTGTCATCTTTGCCTTCAAGATAAACGGCCATAAACCCAGGTTTGGCTATGGTAGAGCCGGATGCTCTGAACATATTTTCTTTACCGCCACAGCTTAAATCAACTGCAACCTGGTTAAGAGTGGCATGAATCATTTGGCAGGCGATGGTACGCTTCCAGATTAATTCATATAGTTTGAATTGATCGGTGGAAAGGTTGTTTTTAATTTTTGCCGGTAAGTTATGGGCCAAAGTGGGGCGTATGGCTTCATGAGCTTCTTGCGCATTTTTTGATTTGGTTTTAAATGAACGAGGCTCTTTAGGCACGTTCTCTTTGCCATATTTTTCTGTAATCAGGTCACGTATTTGCTCTAGGGCTTCTTCAGACAAATTGACTGAATCAGTACGCATGTAGGTGATTAAACCTGCAGTTTCGCCACCCACCTCGATGCCTTCGTAGAGTTGCTGAGCAACCATCATGGTTTTTTTAGTGGTAAATCCCAGTTTTCTGGATGCTTCCTGTTGAAGCGTTGACGTAGTGAAAGGCGCTGCTGGGTTGCGTTTTCGTTGTTTTTTCTCAAGTTTTTCAACGATTAATTGGCCGTCTGCAGCCTTTATTAATGTCAGTTTTACTTTCTCGGCGCGTTCGGTGTCAGTAATACTGAATTGCTTGAGTTTTTCACCTTCAAAGTGAGTGAGTTTTGCTTTAAATGATTGCTTTTCAGCATTCAGCTCCGCGGTATGAGACCAGTATTCCTTGGTTTTAAAGGCTTCAATTTCAAGCTCACGTTCAACAATCATTCTTAAGGCAGGGCTTTGTACCCGGCCAGCAGATAAGCCTCTACGGATTTTTTTCCATAGCAGTGGGGACAAGTTAAAACCGACCAAATAATCCAATGCACGTCTGGCCTGCTGTGCATTGACCATGGTAATTGATAACTCAGTAGGATGCGCTATTGCCTCAGTAACTGCCCTTTTTGTAATCTCATGGAATACAACACGTTTAACTTCTTTTTCTTTTAATGCTTTTTTAGATTTTAGATGTTCAAACACATGCCATGAAATCGCCTCTCCTTCTCTATCCGGGTCAGTTGCGAGATATAATGTATCTGCTTTTTTAACAGCTTTAGTGATTTCTTGTAGATGACGTTGATTGCGCTCTATGATTTGATATTTCATCGCAAAATCATGCTCGGTATCAACAGCCCCTTCTTTGGGGATCAAGTCCCTTACATGGCCGTATGATGCTAATACCTGAAAGTCTTTTCCCAGATATTTTTCAATGGTTTTACATTTTGCAGGTGACTCTACAATAACAAGGTTTTTACTCATGCTTAAAAATGATTGGGTTTAATGTAATAAGGCAGGGGTTAAGTCGTAAACGATGTCTTCCATTCTGGAAAAGGCGGCATCGTCATCAGACTGGCTTAATAAAACCATTAATACAGTCCATTTTAATTCGTCTAATGTAAGTGTTTCATGATCAATAGCCATGGCCCTGTCAATCACAATTTCTCGGGTGGTTGCTGTTAAAATTCCGGTGTGTTCCAGGAATAGTAAAAAATTGCGGCATTCCAGGTCCAGTTTAATTTCTTCTTGCTGACAGAAAATACGAAATGCATGCGTAATGTTT
Organism: Methylococcaceae bacterium; assembly: GCA_048595505.1. Lineage (GTDB taxonomy): Bacteria > Pseudomonadota > Gammaproteobacteria > Methylococcales > Methylomonadaceae > QPIN01. Next base: position 10,578 of record JBJPGG010000122.1, on the reverse strand, counting down.
GTTTTTATAATACTTTGTTCTGCTAATGTTTCAAGCCAGTCAAATGCATTATTGACTTCTGTTTGTTCAAAACCAGCCTGGATTAGCTCAGTTTTAATTCCATCGCTATCAGGAAGCAGATCTATAGCATCATCTAAATAATTTTCAAAAAGATAGATTAAAACATCAAAAATATTTTCTTTCATAGGGCCTGTTTATTTTATTCGTATATAGCCGCCTGGGGCTGTTGCAATACAACCTTGTAATTCCAGCATCAGTAACATTGAAGAAATAACTTCAACTGAAAGACCTGATTCTTTTACCAACCAATCTACTGATGTTGGGCTAAACATAATGAGATTCAATAGATTTTGCTGTTCCAGGTCAAGTGTTGATTGCAACGTTTCTTTGTCTATTTTATTAGGTTGTTGATTATATTGACCTAATTCTTCAAAAATATCTTGAGTATTTTCAACTAATTTTGCACCTTCTTTAATTAATGCATTGCAACCGCGCGCTAAAGGGTTGTGAATCGAGCCTGGAATCGCAAAAACTTCACGATTGGCTTCTAAAGCCATTCTAGCTGTAATGAGTGAGCCACTTTTTTTAGCGGCTTCAACAACCAGTAAGCCTATGCAAAGTCCACTGATGATTCTGTTTCTTCTGGGAAAGTGGTTCGCTTTGGCAGCAGTTCCTGGTGGGAATTCAGAGATCAGAGCACCGGTATTAGCTATGTTAGTTGCCAATTCTTTGTTGCGCGCCGGGTAAACTCTGTCTAGGCCTGTTCCAGCCACTGCAATGGTAAAACCACCCGCATTTAAAGCACCTTGGTGACTGGCTGCATCTATTCCTAGTGCCAGACCACTGGTAATTACAAACCCATGTTGAGAGAGGGTATGAGCAAAATCAATTGCAGTTTGTTTACCAACAGACGAGGGGTTTCGACTTCCTACAATGGATATTTGAGGTTGAGTCAAAAGGTTTTTATTACCTCGAACAAAAAGTAGCGGGGGAGGATTATCAATTTCTTTGAGTTGTAATGGATATAGGGGATCGTAAATGGTTAGTATGGTGTTTTCGGGTTGATCCAACCAACGTAAATCATTATCAATAACCTCCCAATCGGGAGATTTAATGAAATCAATGCTTTTTTGTTTTAACCCTAATCTAGAGAGAGTCGACTGAGACTGGGAAAATAATTGCTCTGGTTGATAAGAGTCCAGAAGTTTTAAAAATGTTTTGCTTCCTATGCCAGGCGATCTTAAGAGAGCAAGCCAGTATTTTAACTGTGCCTTAGTGGGTATGGATGTCACTTGAAAATATTAGGGAAATGGATTGGGGGAATTTGGTTTTTCACTTCCATGTGAATCATGGGTCCCTTAATTAAGTAATTATGGAGTTTGGACTCTATCAAGGATGTGTATTGATTTACTGGCTGTAATGACCAAGGCATAACTGACCCGTTTAAATGAACGAAAGACCATTAATACCCCTGCAATTTCATCAGGCAGTTTTACAGCGGCATCTTTTAGCTCACTGAAAGGATCGGCAACAACTTTACCGCGTTGGTATATGTCTAATGTGTGGCCGCTTGTTAAACCATCTACAGTACCTTTATCTATGACCACAATATTGTGTTGACCAATTTGAGAGACGCCATCAAGTACACTGATGATATTTCCTGAAATAATTTGATTGGGGGGGTGAGGGAAATAGGTTAAGGCCAATTTGTTTTCAGTGCTGGCCATTAATCTATCGCCCCTACGGATTTCACTATCTGACTTGATAATGGTCAGAGTAGCAGGGTCTCCTGATTTCTCAATGGTGGTGTCTGCAATATATTTTGCTTCATAACCTAAAATTTCGCCTGTTTTTGGGTTGATGTAAGTTTCGCCTTCACGATAAATGGTATAGCTAAGGCTTTCAGGTGTAGGGATCGATCTGACGTAAATTTTATCACCGGCCCCTGCAATTAAATGTTCGCCAGCAAAGTCTATAACATAAGGCGATTGTGCTAATTCTTTTTCATCAACGACTTTAGGCGATGTTAAAAATTGAGCGATAGCATCTGTTGGAATTAGTTTAATAGCTTGTTCGAGGGATGATTCTCTAATACGAGGTTTCAAAGAAGAATGGTCCGACAAACTAAGTCGAGGTTTACCATCGACAATAGAAAAATACAGGGTATTCCCCGGGTATATTAAATGGGGGTTTTTAATTTGAGGGTTATTACCCCATAATTGTGGCCATTGCCAAGGATGCTGCAGAAATTTGCCAGAAATGTCCCATAAGGTATCATCTTTAACTACAGTATACTGATTCGGGTGATCCGGGTTGATTTTTAATGTGTCAGCCCAAATATTAGCATTAAACAGCAATGCAATTAATAATCCCAAGGTTTTATGAAAAGTCATATTATTAAATTACCCTAATGAATTTTTATTCTATCTGATTATAAAGTTTAGATGAATTCAGATAAAATTCTAGTATACTTCGCGCGGTTACGATAGTGGATTGTATAGCGAAGCTGTTTTTGCTGAGAGTAAGGCTCTAAAACAGCTGTATAGCAAGCCATAAAACTGGTTAAGTCTTACAGTTAGCAGTAAAAAAATAGTTAGAAAGCTGCAACTGTGACCGGGGTAAGTCTGTTTAAATATTTTAAAAAGTGGAGAGTTAGTTGAGTATTCTAACCGTTCTTGAGTTTCCTGATAAGCGTTTACGTACTAAAGCAAAACAAGTGACTGTTGTTGATGGTGCGATAAAAACCTTAGTCGATGATATGCTGGAAACGATGTATGAGGCTAAAGGTGTAGGGCTGGCAGCAACGCAGGTTAATGTGCATCAGAGAGTGATTGTTATTGATGTGAGTGAAGAGAAAAATTCGCCCTTATGTTTGATCAACCCTGAAATTATTGATAAAGAGGGTGTTGAAGAGTCGGAAGAGGGGTGTTTATCAGTGCCTGGTTTTTTTGAAAACATAACCCGTGCTGAGCATATAAAAATTACAGCGCTGGATAAAAAAGGTATAGCATTTGAGATGGAGGCAGATGAATTTTTATCTGTTTGTATTCAGCATGAAATTGATCATCTTGACGGTAAATTGTTTGTGGATTATTTATCGCCCTTGAAAAGACAGCGAATTAAAGCCAAACTGGAAAAAATTCATAAGCAGCAAAGAAAAAACTAATATGAAAATTATTCTAGCGGGAACACCCGACTTTGCACTACCTGCTTTACAAATGTTGATTGATTCAGAGCATGAACTGTGTGCCGTTTACACTCAGCCTGATAGACCGGCAGGCAGAGGGCGAAAATTAACCCCTAGTCCCATTAAAAAATTGGCATTAAGTGCCGGTATTCCAGTATTTCAACCGGAAACATTAAAAACAGAGGAGGATTTACAACATCTTGCTAGGTTAGAAGCTGATCTGATGATTGTTGTTGCCTACGGTATTCTGTTGCCCCAATCAGTACTGGATACACCTAAATTGGGCTGTATTAATATTCATGGTTCTTTGTTACCGCGTTGGCGCGGAGCAGCACCTATTCATCATGCTGTAATGGCTGGAGATGATGAAACAGGTGTCACTATTATGCAGGTAGTCAAAAAACTGGATGCGGGAGACATGTTGCATAAAGAAGTCTGTGCGATTGAGGCTGACACTACCAGTAGTGATTTGCATGATAAATTGGCGCAATTGGGCGCCATAGGTTTACAAAAAGTATTGGTACAAATTGAAGCGGGTACTTTGCATGCTGAAAAGCAAGACGAATCTTTAATGACGTATGCTGCTAAGCTGGATAAGAGTGAGTCGTTGTTAGATTGGGGTTTATCAGCTGTTGAGTTGGATAGAAAAGTTAGAGGGCTAAATAGTTGGCCGGTGGCTCAAACTTTATATCAAGGGAAAGTGTTGCGAATATGGAAGGCGATAATTTCTGAGCATGAAACTGACTTATCTCCAGGCCAAGTAACTCAGCAGCATAAATGCATGAGTGTAGCTACAGGTCAGGGCGATCTAAATTTGCTTGAGGTTCAGTTGCCTGGGGGAAAGCGGATGGATATTCAGTCTTTTTTAAATGCACATGAGGTTGATGGGGTTAAATTGGGCGAATGAATTTAGCATGCTAAACTTAAGATTAATTGCAGCCGGTGTTCTGGCAAAGGTAATTAAAGACGGACAGTCTTTAACAGTAGCTTTAGAGCATGCTTTTGAATCAGTTGAAGACACTAAAGACAGAGCCTTTATTCAGGCCTTATGTTATGGCGTTATACGGCAATATCATCGGCTGGATTTTATTCTGCAACAATTACTAAGCAAACCGCTCAGAAATAAAGACTCAGACATTAAAATGCTATTATTGATGGGCTTATATCAGTTGAAATATATGCGAGTTAAGTCTCATGCTGCAGTATCCGAAACTGTTAAGGCAGCAAGTAAAAAAAGCTGGGCAAAATCATTGCTTAATGGGGTGCTTCGACAGTATATACGTGAACAGGAAAGTTTTGAGGATAAGGCAGACCAACAAAGTTGGTCATTAAACTCTCATCCGCAGTGGTTGGTTGATCGAATAAAAACAGATTGGCCTGAACAAGCAATGACGGTATTGCAGGAAAATAACCAGCACCCCCCCATGGTTTTGCGCGTTAACTTAAAGCAAACTAGTCAGCAGGCATATCTTAAATTACTCAATGAACATTCGATTCAAGCAAACCCGGTTTCTTTTTGTTCATCAGCCATCGTATTAGAGCAAGCAGTTGCGGTTGAAAAGTTACCTGGTTTTAGTGTGGGAATGGTCTCTGTGCAAGACACTGCTGCTCAATTGGCGGCAGAATTGCTTGAAGTAAAGGCCGGTCATACGGTGCTTGATCTGTGTGCTGCTCCAGGTGGTAAAACAGCGGCAATCCTTGAAAGGCAGACAGAAACACTTTCCATGTGGGCTGTAGATATTGATGAAAAAAGATTGCAGCGAGTGACGGAAAATTTACAGCGCTTAAAGTTGCAGGCTAAAGTATTGGTGGGGGATGCGGCTAACCCTGGTGAGTGGATACAACAGGGGCAGACTTTTGATCGAATTCTTATTGATGCCCCCTGCTCTGCTCTAGGGGTTATTAGGCGACACCCTGACATTAAGGTATTACGACGAGAGTCTGATATTTCTGCGTTACAAGCCATTCAACAACAAATCTTATCTGCAGCCTGGGAGCTACTGGTTCCAAGCGGCATATTATTATATGCCACCTGTTCAATTTTAAAGCAGGAGAATGAACAACAGATTGAGATGTTTTTAAAAAGCCATGCAGATGCCACTGAATTGTCTATAACGGGCGATTGGGGGACAAAGACAGCGTTTGGGCGACAAGTGTTAACCGGTGATTCGGGTATGGATGGGTTTTATTATGCTAAGTTGGTTAAACATTAATAAAACATTAGTTTTAGCTGCCTTATGTAGTCTGGTTTCGGCATGTGTCTGGTCGGAACAGTTTTCAACGACTATTTCCAATATTAATGTCAAATCTGAAAATATCTGGTATGAGCTAAATGCGGATATAGATTATCGCTTAAGTCCAACGGCTAAAGAGGCTTTGCAAAAAGGTGTTAAATTAACTTGGGATGTAAAGGTTAAGGTTGAACGTAAAGGGTTGCTCTGGAATACCATTGTGTACGAACAGGCGTTGAGTTATCAGCTTAAAAATCATGCTTTGCTGAATTTATACAGTGTTAAAAAGACCAAAAGTGGAGAAACCGATATGTTTTCAAGCTTAATCGGTGCATTGAATTCCATGTCAAAAATTCGAAGCTTGCCTGTTGTTGATAAACAGTTAATAAAGTCGGGTGAGCGTTATCACATAGCAATAAAAGCGCAGTTTAATCGTGAAGCGTTACCTGTTCCATTACGCCCTACAGCATATACTAATTCAGAGTGGGCACTTTCTAGTCACTGGGTATTATGGCAACTACAAAAATAAAATTACCCATTCGAGTTTCTATTGTCATTTTATTTGGCTTGATTATTCTGTCGTTACAGTTGATGAGTACTGCAACTCAGGAGTCATCCGAATTAAGTGATATGTATTCCTGGTTATTGTTAGGTAATAGCCTGGGGTCAATTATTTTATTTGTGTTGATTGGCATCAATGTTTATTCTTTAGCTCGGGAATTACAAAAGAGAGAAGCTGGATCTAAATTAACAACGCGAATGATTTCTTTGTTTGGTGTGTTGGCTATTGCACCTGCTGCGATTGTTTTTTATTTTTCGGTACAATTCTTAAATCAAGGGATAGACAGCTGGTTTAATGTGGAAATAGATCGCGCAATGGAAGATGCTTTAGAGTTGAGTGAAGCATCATTAGATCAAAGAATGCGTTGGCATGTTAAGCAAGCGCGATATTTGGCAAGAGAAGTGAAAGGAAAATCTGTCACTCTGATAACCCTTGAAATGGGCGAGCTAAGAGAGGATGTGGGAGCAATAGAATTAGCTTTGTTTTCTCGGCTTGGCCGCGTTGTCGCGTCAAATAGTATCGATCCCAGTGATATTTTGCCCAAGTTGCCAGATGAACAAATCTGGTTGCAAGTTAGGCAAAATAAGGAGTATCTTGCTTTTAGTTCGGATGAAGATGATAAGTTAATTGTTCAGGTTATTGTTCCTGTTTATGATGAAGAGCCACGTTATTTGCAAGTACTGTTTCCGGTTCCTGTCCGCATAGCAGATTTGGCAGATTCAATTGACTTTGCTTTTTTACGCTATCAGGAAATGACTTTTCTTCGTGATTCTTTGAAGACTAGTTTTATATTGGTTTTGTCGTTGGTTTTATTGTTAAGTTTGTTGGCCGCTATTTGGGTGGCTTTTATTAGTATTCGGCATATTGTTGCACCTGTTAAAGAATTGGTGAAAGGCACTCAAGCGGTTGCAAGTGGTAATTATAAACAGCAATTACCCGTTATGAGCCAAGACGATCTCGGTTTTCTTGTTGAATCATTTAATGATATGACCCAACGCATTTCAAGATCGCGGGACGAAACAAGGGCGGCAGGGCTCGAAGTTGAGCATCAACGTGCTTATCTGGAAACTGTTTTGTCCAGTTTAACTGCAGGCGTTATTAGTTTTAGTGCTTCTTATGCTATTAGAACAGCGAATCAGGCTGCGTATAGAATATTGCATATACATGTCAGTCATTTTGTGGGTCAAACGTTGTCGGATATTGGTGAAGGGCATGCTGAATTAACTCAATTACTGGAAACCATACAAGCTCTGTTAGAACAGGCTGAAGATATTTGGCAGCAAAGGTTTGCCTTTTTAGGGCCTAATGGACGTCAGGAATTATTATGCAGGGGAACGCCTTTGTTTTCTATATCAGGTGAACGGGTTGGTGCGGTTGTTGTTTTTGATGATGTTACTGATTTGATTCAGGCACAAAAAAATGCCGCGTGGGGAGAGGTTGCCAGACGCTTGGCTCATGAGATAAAAAATCCATTAACACCGATACAGTTATCAGCAGAACGGTTGCAGCATAAGTTATCAGCAGAGCTATCAGAGAAATCAGCGCAAATACTGCAGCGCTCTACCCAAACCATTGTGCAGCAAGTGGAAGCGATGAAATCTATGGTGGATGACTTTGCGGAATATGCTCGGCCCAGTAAAAAACAAGTAGAACATATTGAGCTGAATAAACTGTTAAAGGAAGTTTTGGCTCTGTATTTATTGCAAGCTGAGATAAAAATTGAAAGCATATTTAATGCTGAAAATGTTGTAATAGAAGCTGATCCCGTTAGTATTAGGCAGGTATTGCATAATTTAATTAAGAATGCACAGGAGGCTATGGATGGTAGGGGGGAAATTAAAGTAACCTTAAACAAAGTGCTGCGAAACAACGCTGAGTATGTCGAGTTAGCCATTTATGATAATGGCTGTGGCCTTGATGAGCAGCAGATAGAAACTGTGTTTGAACCCTATGTTACAACTAAAGTCAAAGGTACTGGGTTGGGTTTGGCTATCGTAAAGAAAATTATTGAAGAACATGGTGGCGTAATTTGGGTGGATACCACGTATAATAACGGGGCTGGGTTTGTTATCCAGTTACCCACAATTTAGGAAAAAACATTGAATACAGAATCACCGTATATATTGGTTGTAGATGATGAACCTGATATCAGGCAATTAGTTGCAGAAATTCTTGAAGATGAAGGGTTTCATGTTGAAATGGCAGAAAATGCGGCATCCGCAAGAGAGAGAAAAAACCAACGGCAACCGCAGTTGATATTATTGGATATCTGGATGCCAGATACGGATGGAATAACATTGTTAAAAGAGTGGGTGGCAGAAGATCAGGCGCTGTGCCCTGTTGTTATGATGTCTGGACATGGTTCTGTTGAATCGGCTGTGGAAGCAACAAGATTAGGAGCCTATGACTTTTTGGAAAAACCCTTATCTTTGGCAAAATTACTGTTGACGATAGAGCGTGCACTTGAAGCGAGTCAGTTACAGCAGGAAAATGCGGGGCTTAAACAGCAGTTAATGTTGAATATAGAGCCTGTGGGTAAAAGTGTCGTAGTAGACCGTACAAAAGAGCAATTAAAGCGTCTGGCTCAACATAATGCGAAATTGCTGCTTGTTGGTGAAGCCGGTGTGGGTAAAGAGTTGTTTGCTCGATACCTGCACAATAATTCAGCACGTCGTGATGGTCCTTTTGTTGATGTAGCTGTCGGAAGTATTGCCCCTGAAAATTCCTCAGTCGAGTTTTTTGGTAAAGAAGAGGGCGGTAAAATTCATCAGGGACTGCTTGAGCAAGCGCATGGAGGAACTCTGTTTTTAGGAGAAATTGCAGGAATGGATCTGGAAACTCAAGCTAGATTATTGAGTGCCCTGGAGTCGAGCTCATTTCTTCGCGTAGGAGGGAGTGAATCAGTTCGTGTTGATGTAAGAGTGGTAGCATCAACACGGATCGTGTTGGATGAAGAGGTCAAAGCAGGTAGGTTTCGGCAGGACTTATATTATTTACTGAATGAAGTTTCGCTTGATATTAGCCCGTTAAGGGGGCATGGGGAAGATGTACCCAGTTTGCTAAGTTACTATGTAGATTATTTTGTTAATGTGGAAAAACTTCCCTTTAGAAAGTTTTCTATGGCGGCTCAAAATTATTTGCGAAACTATAGCTGGCCAGGTAATGTTAGGGAGTTGAGAAACCTAGTTCAACGCTTGATGATTTTGGGTGCAGGGGATGATATTGAGTTAGATGAGACTAAAACGGCATTAGGATCAATTGCTGATGAGCCTATTTTGAGTTCATCTGTGCCTGAATTTTTTAATTTGCCTTTGAAAGAAGCAAGAGAACATTTTGAGAAATCTTACCTGGAATATCATTTTGATAAAAACGGGGGTAGTGTGGCTAAACTGGCCACTGCGATAGGTATGGAGAGAACGCACTTGTATCGTAAATTACACGCTTTAAATATAAAGTTGTAAATAAACTTGAAATTTCTTGTTAAATTGCGTAAAATTCTCGCTCTTTATTATAGCCTTAACAAAATACTAAGTAACGATGAAAACATTTAGTGCAAAGCCAGCAGAAGTTAAGCGCGATTGGTACGTAATTGATGCGGAAGGAAAGACACTGGGTCGCCTTGCTACTGAAATTGCACGACGTCTTCGCGGAAAGCATAAGCCAGAATATACCCCCCATGTCGATACCGGTGATTATATTATTGTGATCAATGCTGAAAAAATTGGTGTTACAGGTAACAAAGAAAGCGATAAAATGTATCACCATCATACGGGATATATTGGTAATTTAAAGTCAATTTCATTAGGTAAATTAAGAAAAACCTTCCCTGACCGAATTATTCGAACAGCGGTTCAAGGTATGTTACCAAGGAACCCTCTAGGTCGTGCAATGTTTAAGAAATTAAAAGTATATGCAGGATCTACTCACGATCATCAAGCCCAACAACCAAAAGTTTTAGAATTATAGGATAGATTATGGCAGCTCAATATTATGGAACAGGCCGGCGCAAAAGTGCAGTGGCTCGTGTCTATGCAGTCACAGGTTCAGGTAAGTTCACTATTAACAGCCAGCCTATAGAAGAATATTTTGGTCGTAAAACTGATCAAATGCTTGCCAGGCAACCGCTAGAACTTCTTGAAAAGGTTGCAGACTTTGATCTTACTGTTTTTGTTAAAGGTGGTGGTCCATCTGGTCAGGCTGGTGCAATTCGTCATGGCTTAACAAGAGCAATGATGAGTTTTGATGAAGAATTACGCCCAGTATTAAGAGCAGCAGGTTATGTTACTCGTGATGCAAGAGTAGTAGAACGTAAGAAAGTGGGACTGCATAAAGCAAGAAAACGCCCACAATATTCAAAACGTTAAACGTTTATCAGAATGGCTTTTTAAAGCCATTTCTTTTAAAAAGGCTGCAGTCGAAAGATGCGGCCTTTTTTTATGTTTTAAATAAACAGAGCTCTTAACCCATCTTCGTGACTTATATTTACAATTTCTTTTAATTACAATAAGTTGTAAATTTTAGAGCAACTCAGTTGGCACTACAGATTTTTTTTGATCAACTGTTGTTTTATTTTTTCCCAATGGGTCGGGGTTGATATT
>JBJPGG010000121.1:0-2045 GCA_048595505.1 Methylococcaceae bacterium | reverse complement strand
TAAAACTCTCTAAAATAACCAAACAGGCTTGGCGATTCTTAAAAAACAATTTTCTTAAAGAAAGTGTCCCACGGCTCTTTGAGTGCAAGCTTCGGCCTGTTTTAATGACCTACTTGTGACTATATGTCGGACACCGTTAATTTCAAAGCGAATTTTACGAATATCACCTAAAGTCATATCGATATTCTCTTGAGTTAAGAACAAAAGATTTTGAATTAAATGATTTTGTTGCAGTTTTACAATTTTTGCCGAATTTGTAAAATCATCCCGATATGCATAGTTCTTAAGCGTTCCAATAATTAAACCGCGAAGATCATCTAAATTATTAAATTTGATTTCTGTATCAACTCTTCTTTTTATAAACTTGATTTCATGAAATAAATAAGCATCACTAAAGACAAAGTCTTTTTCTCTGTCTTTAGTTTGCCAGATCGAACCAATAACATCGTAAATACCAATAAGACCACCTTCGTATGTTCGCGGCCATGTTTCGAAAGCAAACGTTGTTTTATAACCTGCTCGTTGTAAAACAGTATTTATAATATCAATAGATAAGCCCTGATTAGGCAGTTCTTTGCCAATATAGGGTGCTTCTTCTTTCGCTACAATACTTAATGCTGAAGTCAGCGGTGAAAAGCAAATTAAAAACAAAATAGATAGTAAAGTTGACTTCGATATTTTCATGTTTTTTCCTGGTTTCTCATCAGCTTCAGTCAATTTGTAGTGTACTTGTAATAGATTGATAATTGGTTAATTAATTATGATTTGGGCGACATGTATGCAGACACAGGGGGATTTGAATTTAAGTCTGTTTAAGTCCCATAACTTATGGATCGATTAATATCATTATCCAAGTACTCTCATACCAAAAGACACCGCTTTTTTATCAAAAGTCAACGTGTAACTGCAACCATTATCCTCAGCTAAAACAGCTATAAGGGCATCACTAAAATCACCATTTCCATTTTGCCATTTTCGTAACGCCTTAAATGCGAGCTCGACCTGTTCTATCTTGAACTGTTTTGTCATTAATAGTTGATTAATTATCGGGAGCAGCTCAGACTTTGTTTGTTTATAACAACGAATAAGTACCCATATAATCTCAACTAATACGATTAAAGAAATAAACCCCTGGTTATCTATATTCAACTCGTTTTCAATAAAATCTGTTGCTTGTTTAGATTGCTGTAAATCATCTTGAGTTAAATACCGAATGATAATATTGGTATCCAGACCAACCATACTTATTGACCCATTGTTGAAATCGCGGCATTCATCTGATCAATACTGACAATCTGTTTAACCTTGCTTTTTACAATTCCTTTTAATTTTTTAACATCTTGACTAGTCGCAATAATTTCGTACTTATCCTCACTGACCTGCACGAATTCAATACGGTCACCAGTCTGAACATGCATTACCTCTCGGACATTTTTTGGGATAGTTATTTGTCCCTTTGTTGTTATCACTGCTGTAGACATTATCATTACCTCTAAACAAGTCCTTACTTTAGAGTAAGGATAGCATGCGTAGAGGTTGGTAGGCTAAATATTAACCAATCAATTTGAATCTCTGTTTAAATGGGAGTGAAGCAGCTTTTCTGTTTCTCCTTTCTTATCCATTTAAATTTATAAGACAATAAAACTATTTTTCAACAGGCAAACCCGCTTTCTTCCATGCTGTCATATGCCCTGCCAGATAACTGATATTTTCAAACCCTGATAGACTAATCGCCAATTTTGCAATGCCTGCTCTGGGTCCATGTTCACAATAAAGTATCACCGGGTCCGTTTTTTTTAAACTATCCAGCTTGTCTGTGGTAAATGCAGTCCAAAATGGGATATGTAATGCCCCTGGCACGTGACTGGTTTGATATTCAGAACTTGATCGTACATCAATAATAATTATCACGGTAGGACGGCCAGTTACCCAACCGCCCCCGTACAGATCCCGGCGTGCGGAATTACCGCACCGGGCTCTTCTGAACTGCTCGCTTCGCACTTGTTCAACACAGAAAATATTAGAAATCATGACAAATCCGTGGT